>DRPD01000372.1 GCA_011374735.1 Thermopetrobacter sp. | reverse complement strand
TGGCCGGGCAGATCAACGGCACCACCGGCTATGAGGAGGCGGCCGCGCAGGGGCTGCTGGCCGGGCTGAACGCGGCGCGCTTGGCCGGCGATCTTTCCCCCATCACCATCTCGCGCACCGATGGGTATCTCGGCGTGATGATCGACGATCTGATCACCCGCGGCGTCACGGAACCCTATCGCATGTTCACCTCCCGCGCCGAATACCGCCTCATGCTGCGCGCCGACAACGCCGATGAACGCCTCACGCCGCTGGGCATCGCCGCCGGCATCGTCGGCGAGGAGCGCCGCGCCGCGTTCGGGGAAAAGATGAAACGGCTCAAGGCGGCGCGCGCCTTCGCCCGGGCGCACACCATCACGCCGCAGGAAGCGGCGCGCTTCGGCATCGCCATCAATCACGACGGGCGGCGGCGCGACGTGATCGACCTGCTGAGCCTGCCCGGCGTGACGCTGGCCGACGTGCGGCGCATCTGGCCGCGGCTTGAAGCGTTCGACGAGGCGGTGCTGGCGCAATTGGAGACGGAAGCGGTCTACGCCGGGTTTCTCGATCGCCAGCGGGCCGACATGGAACGCTTCCGTAAAGAAGAGCGGGTGCGCATCCCCGGCGATTACTCCTATGACCTGCCGGGGCTGTCCAACGAGCTGAAGGAAAAGCTTCGGTCCACCCGCCCGGCCACCCTGGCCCAGGCGGCGCGCATCGACGGCATGACCCCCGCCGCGCTGACCCTCATCCTCGCCCACCTGAAGAAGGCGGCGGAGCGCAAGGCGGGGTGAGGTGTCTTTCCCCGGAAATTTTGCACCTCATATCTGTGAAAGCGAGGTTCGGTTCTCCGGCGTCGCTCTGTCCCGTCATGCCCGGACTTGTTCCGGGCATCCAGAGCGGCTTTTCATTGTGTGGCGAGGTTGGGGGCAGGGCCTCAGCGTTGCCGTATAGCCGCCCCGCCGGCTGGATTGCCGGGACAAGCCCGGCAATGACGCGAATGGATCAAATCCCTCAATCCTCGAACGGATCCTTCACCAGAATGGTGTCGTCGCGCTCCGGCGAGGTGGACACCAGCGTGATCGGGCATTCGATCAGCTCCTCGATGTGGCGGATGTATTTCACCGCCTGGGCCGGCAGGTCGTTCCACGAGCGCGCCCCTTCGGTGCTCTCCCGCCAGCCGGGCAGCGTCTCGTAGACCGGCTTCAGCCGCGCCTGCGCGCCCTGCCCGGCCGGCAGGCGGTCGATGCGCTCGCCGTCCAGCTCGTAGCCGACGCACACCTTCAGCTCCTCCAGCCCGTCCAGCACGTCCAGCTTGGTCAGCGCGATGCCGTCGATGCCGGAGGTCTTCACCGCCTGCCTGACCAGCACCGCGTCGAACCAGCCGCAACGCCGGGCGCGGCCGGTGACGGTGCCGAACTCGCGGCCTTTCTCGCCGATCCGGCGGCCGATGTCGTCGAACAGCTCGGTGGGAAACGGCCCTTCGCCGACCCGCGTGGTGTAGGCCTTGGCGATGCCCAGCACGTATTGCAGCGTCGAAGGCCCGACCCCGGCCCCGGTGGCCGCGTTGCCGGCCACGGTGTTGGAGCTGGTGACATACGGATAGGTGCCGTGATCGATGTCCAGATAGGCGCCCTGCGCGCCCTCGAACAGAATGCGCTTGCCGGCCCGTTTCTGCTCGTCCAGCAGCCGCCAGACGCTGTCCATGTAGGGCAGGATGCCCGGCGCCACGTCGAGCAGCTGATCGCGCAATTGCTCGCCGTCCACCTCCGGCTCGCCCATGCCGCGGCGCAAGGTGTTGTGATGGGCCAGCAGGCGGTCGATCTTGGCCGGCAGGGTGTCGGGGTTGGCCAGATCGGAGACGCGGATGGCGCGCCGGCCCACCTTGTCCTCGTAGGCCGGGCCGATGCCGCGCCCGGTGGTGCCGATTTTGCCCTTGCCGGCTGCCTTCTCGCGCAGGCCGTCCAGTTCGCGGTGCAGCGGCAGGATGAGCACCGCGTTCTCCGCGATGCGTAGGTTGTCGCGGCTGACCGCCACGCCCTGTCGCTGGATGTT
>DRPD01000371.1 GCA_011374735.1 Thermopetrobacter sp. | reverse complement strand
GGCGTGGTCGCCAACAACGCCAGAAAGGCCAGCGGGATCATGAGAATCCGGGAAAAAACCATGACGCGGGAGTTTACGGATCAAACGCCCGCTTGCAACCAGCCTGCGACATCATGTGCGAAATAGGTGAGAATGCCACTGGCCCCGGCCCGCTTGAAGGCGATGAGCGATTCCAGCACCACCGCCCGGCGCTCCAGCCAGCCGTTTTGCGCCGCCGCCATCAACATGGCGTATTCGCCGGACACCTGATAGGCGAACACCGGCGTGTCGAATCGTTCGGCCAGCCCGCGCACGATATCGAGATAGGGCAGGCCGGGCTTGACCATGATCATGTCCGCCCCTTCCGCGATGTCCAGCGCCGCCTCGCGCAGCGCCTCGCGGCCGTTGGCCGGATCCATCTGATAGGTGCGCTTGTCGCCCTTCAGCCGCGCCCCGGAGCCGACGGCGTCGCGGAACGGCCCGTAGAAGGCGGAGGCATACTTGGCGGTGTAGGCCATGATCAGGGTATGCCGAAAGCCGTTCTCCTCCAGCGCCTCGCGGATGGCCGCCACCCGGCCGTCCATCATGTCCGACGGGCCGATGATGTCGCAGCCGGCGGCGGCCTGATTGAGGGCCTGTTTGATGAGCGCGGCGATGGTTTCGTCGTTCAGCACCTCTCCGGCCTCGTCGATCAGGCCGTCCTGGCCGTGGCTGGTGTAGGGATCGAGCGCCACGTCGGTCATCACCCCGATGTCCGGCACCTCGCGCTTCACGGCGCGCACCGCGCGGCACACCAGATTGTCCGGGTTGAAGGCCTCCGCGCCGTCGGCGGAACGCTTCTCGTCGGGGGTGTTGGGAAACAGGGCGATGGCGGGAATGCCCAGCTTGGCCGCCTGTTCCGCCGCGCCCACGATGTGGTCGATGCTGAGGCGCTCCACGCCGGGCATGGAGGCCACCGGCTCGCGGCGGTTCTCGCCCTCGATGACGAACAGCGGCCAGATCAGGTCATCGACGCCGAGCCGATGCTCGCGCACCATGCGGCGCACCCAGTCGGCGCGGCGCAAGCGGCGCGGCCGGGCGGCCGGGTAGGGAGCGTATGGAGAAGAGCCGCTCATGGGGCCGGAACATGGCGCAAAGCGGGTTGCCGTTCAAGCCCGGTGCGCATACCCGGCTTCTGGTTTCCGGCTTCTGGTTTCTGTCATTTGCAATACTTGTAGCGGCCATCGCGGCCCATGTCGAAATGGAAGTGATTCCTGTGCGCCCTGTTCTCGCGCGGGCTGAGGGATGTGGAGAAGATGGCGCAGGAGCCTTTCTGCACGTCACGCAGGAAGGCGGCCTTCCCGCCGCCGAAGAAGCCGCGCCAATCCTTGAGCAATGAGAGGCGCGCCCCGCCGGCCAGTGTGAAGGTGGCGATGTCCAGCGCGTTGCCGAACGAATGCTCCGAAATCAGCACCCGCCCATGGGTGACGCCGCCGCGCCGCCGGCAGGCGTAGTCCGAGATCTGGCCGATGCTCACCACCGGCTGGCCGAAATGCTTGCGCGCCGCCGGTT
>DRPD01000370.1 GCA_011374735.1 Thermopetrobacter sp. | reverse complement strand
TCGTCCCAGGCATAGGTGTCGCCGCCGCCGGCGTCGATGGCCCGCCAGTCCTCGTCACCGCCGAACACGTCGGCGTAGCGGGCGATGAACGCCTCGCGGTTCACGGCGCTGCGGATGGCCTGCCTGATCTCGGCGTTGGTGGGCCAGATGTCCTTCAGGAACACCGGGTTGCCGTCGGCGTCCTCGCCCAGCGGTTCGGTGGCGAGATCGACGCCCAGGTTACCGGCGATGGCGTAGGCCACCACCAGCGGCGGCGAGGCCAGCCAGTTGGCCTTCACGTGCGGGTTGACCCGGCCTTCGAAATTGCGGTTGCCCGACAGCACCGAACAGGCCACCAGATCGTGTTCCCCGATGGCGGCGGCGACGGCGTCGGGCAGCGGCCCGGAATTGCCGATGCAGGTGGTGCAGCCATAGGCCACCACATCGAAGCCCAAAGCGGCCAGATCGTCCAGCAGTCCGGCCCGCTCAAGATAGTCGCTCACCACCTGCGATCCGGGGGCCAGCGAGGTCTTCACCCACGGCTTCACCGTCAGGCCCTTTTCGCGCGCCTTCCTGGCCAGCAGGCCGGCGGCCAGCATCACCGACGGGTTGGAGGTGTTGGTGCATGAGGTGATGGCGGCGATGACCACGTCGCCGTGGCCGAGATCGAAATCGCCGCCGGCCACCGGCACGCGCCCGCCCGGTTCGTCCGCCTTGCCGTATTCTTCGGCCATGGCGCGGGTGAAGGCGGCCGGGGCGTCCTTCAGGGCGACCCGGTCCTGGGGCCGCTTGGGCCCGGCGATGGACGGCTCGATGGTGGACAGATCGAGCCTGAGACAGGTGGTGAATGCCGGGATCGGCGTGGCGGCGTCGCGGAACATGCCTTGCGCTTTCGCATAGGCCTCCACCAGCGCGACCTGCTCTTCGGAGCGGCCGGTGATGCGCAGGTAGTCCAGCGTTTCGGCGCTGACGGGGAAGAAGCCGCAGGTGGCGCCGTATTCCGGGGCCATGTTGGCGATGGTGGCCTGATCCTCCAGCGTCAGATGGCTCAGGCCCGCGCCGCAGAACTCCACGAACTTGCCGACCACGCCGTGGGCGCGCAGCATCTCGACGATCCTCAGCACCAGATCGGTGGCGGTCACCCCTTCGCGCAGCTCACCGGTCAGCTCGACGCCGATCACCTCGGGAATGAGCATGGACACCGGCTGGCCAAGCATCACCGCCTCCGCCTCGATGCCGCCCACGCCCCAGCCCAGCACGCCCAGGCCGTTGATCATGGTGGTGTGGCTGTCGGTGCCGACCACGGTGTCGGGGAAGGCCAGCCCGTCGTTCGTCCACACCACGCGGGCCAGGTATTCCAGATTGACCTGATGCACGATGCCGGTTTCCGGCGGCACCACGGAGAAGTTGGCGAACGCCTCCCGGCCCCACTTCAGGAAGGTGTAGCGTTCGCGGTTGCGCTCGTATTCGCGCTGGCGGTTGTAGGCCAGCGCGTCGGGAGTGCCGAAGCGATCCACCATCACCGAATGATCGATCACCAGATCGACCGGCGCGAGCGGGTTGATCCGCGTCGCGTCGCCGCCCAGATCGGCCATGGCGTCGCGCATCGCCGCCAGATCGACCACCGCCGGCACGCCGGTGAAATCCTGCATCAGCACCCGGGTCGGGCGGAAAGCGATCTCGCGCCGATCCGTCGTGCCGCGGGTGTCCAGCCAGCCGGCCATGGCGCGGATGTCGTCGGCGCTCACCGTGCGCCCGTCCTCGTGGCGCAGCAGATTCTCCAGCAGCACCTTCAGCGACACCGGCAGGCGCGAAATGCCGGTCAGCCCGTTGGCCTCTGCCTTGTGCAATGAAAAGCAGCCATAGGTCTTGTCTCCCACCTGCAGGGTGTCGCGGGCGGAAAAGCTGTCGGCGGACATCCTTGCGAACCTCTCTCGTGATCATGACGGATGCGTCTGATTTAGCAGATCGCGCCCGCTTTGCCAGCGCCGCGGCATGGAAAAAAAATTGACACTTGCCTTGACGGCGCCTGTTGGGCCACATGAGCGGCCATGGAGCTCATCTTGCGCGATCTGGTCTGCGAACGCGGCGGCCGCACGGTGTTCGCCGGGCTGTCCCTGTCGGTGGCGGCCGGCGAGATGCTCACCCTGCGCGGGCCCAACGGGGCGGGCAAGACCTCGCTGTTGCGCAGCATCGCCGGGCTGACGCCGGCGGCGGCGGGCACGGTGCGGCTCGACGGCGGCGATGACGGCGTCAGTGTCGGCCAGCAGGCCCACTACATCGGCCACGCCAACGCCATCAAGCCGCAGCTGAGCGTGGCGGAAAACCTGCGGTTCTGGGCGGCGTTCCACGGTGCCGGCACCGCCCGCATCGAGGCGGCCATGGCGGCGATGGATCTGACGGCCCTGGCGCCGTTCGACGCGGCGCTGCTGTCGGCCGGGCAGAAGCGGCGGCTGGCGCTGGCCCGGCTGGCGTTGATCGAGCGGCCCGTGTGGCTGCTCGATGAACCGACGGTGGGGCTGGACACGGCCTCCGTCGGCCGCCTTCAGGCGCTGATGCGGTCACATCTGGACGGCGGCGGCATCATCCTCGCCGCCACCCACATCGATCTCGGCATGGCCCGCGAACGGGTGTTCGATTTCGGCACTCCGGCGACGGAGGCGGCGGCATGACGGGGGCGCTGGCGGCACTGATCGCCCGCGACGTGCGTCTGGCGCTGCGGGCCGGCGGCGGCGTGGGAGCGGCGCTGGGGTTCTTTCTGGTGGTCGTCGTGTTCTTTCCGCTGGCCATCGGGCCCGATCAGGCGTTCCTGCGACGCATCGCGCCGGGCGCGATGTGGATCGCCCTGCTGCTGTCGGTGCTGCTGTCGGCCGACCGCATCTACACGGCGGACTTCGAGGACGGCTCGCTGGAGGTGATGGCGCTGGGCGCCGCGCCGCTGGAGGTGGTGGCGCTGGCCAAGGCGCTGGCCCACTGGCTGACGGCGGGGCTGCCGCTGGCGGTGCTGGCGCCGCCGCTGGGGCTGATGCTCAATCTCGACATCACGCTGCTGCCGGGGATGATCGCCGCCATGCTCATCGGGTCGCTGGCGCTGTCGTTGCTGGCGGCGATGGGCGCGGCGATCACCGTCGGCCTGCGCAAGGGCGGGCTGTTGATCTCGCTGCTGATCCTGCCGCTGTATATCCCGCTCTTGATCTTCGGCGTATCCGCTTCCGGCGCCCAGGTGGGCGGGGCCTCGCTGGCGTCTTCCGCGATGGCCATTCTGGGGGCCATCGTGCTGCTGGCGGTGGTGGTGGCGCCGCTGGCCGCGGCGGCCGCCTTGCGGGCCCACTTGCGCTGATGACGCTGATGACATTGTGGTAAGTTGATCGGGGCGCGCTTTGGCGATACCACAGAGGGCCGAACGAGCGAGAAGGCGAAAGGCGATGTTCAACTATCTGGCCAATCCGTCGCGGTTTCTGAAGGTGTCGGGCTACGCGCTGCCGGTGCTGGCGCCGCTGACCGCCGCCGTCTTTCTCTACGCCTATTATCTGGCGTTGGTGGTGGCGCCGCCCGATTACCAGCAGGGCGAGACGGTGCGCATCATGTTCGTGCACGTGCCGGCCTCGGCCCTGGCGCTGGGCGTCTACGTATTCATGGCCATCGCCCATATTCTCGGTTTCGTGCTGCGCCACCCGCTGGCCGACGCGGCGGCCAGGGCGGCGGCGCCGATCGGCGCGGTGTTCACGGTCATCTCGCTGATCACCGGGGCGCTGTGGGGCAAGCCGATGTGGGGCACCTACTGGGTGTGGGACGCGCGCATCACCTCGATGTTCATCCTGCTGTTGCTGTATCTGGGCTACATGGCGGTGTGGAAGGCGGTGGATGAACCGCACCGGGCGGCGAAGATCGCCGGCATCGTGGCCATCGTCGGGGTCATCAACGTGCCGATCATCAAGTTCTCCGTGGAATGGTGGAACACCCTGCATCAGCCGGCCTCGCTGCTCAGGCCCGGCGGCGCGGCCATCGCGCCGGAAATCCTGACGCCGCTGCTGTGGTGCATGGGGGCCTTCGCGCTGCTGTTCGCCACCTTGCTGCTGATCAACCTGCGGGCCGAGGTGGTGGCCCGGCGGGTGCGCCAGATGGAGCTGGCCCGGGTGGGGAGCGTGGCGTGATGGATGTGCACGCGAAACATGTGGAGTTCGTGTTCACCGCCTATGGCGTGGCGGCGCTGCTGCTGGTCGTGCTGCTGGTCTATGTGCTGGTGCGCGCGCGGTTGATCCGCAACCGGCTGCGGATGCTGGAGCGGGAAGGCGCGCCACGCCGCCGCCGTCCTTCCGCCGCCCCGGTTAAGGCGGAAGACGAGCTGCCGGCATGAGCGGCGCGGACACCAGGCAACGGGAAGGCGGCGCCGTGCGCTGGGCGGTGGTGCTGCCGCTCGCCGTGTTCGCCGTCGTCGCCGGCTTCTTCGTCTGGGGGCTGATGAAGAGCCAGCCGCGGGTCATTCCCTCGGTGCTGATCGGCAAGCCGGCCCCGGCCATCGACCTGCCGGCGCTGCCCGGCCTGACGGATGCGGCGGGCAGGCCCATCCCCGGCCTGTCCGCCGATCTTTTGAAGGCGCCGGGCATCAAGATGATCAACTTCTTCGCCTCGTGGTGCACCGGCTGCCTGCAGGAGCATCCCTTCCTCATGCAATTGGCGAAACGCGCGAACATGCCCATCTACGGCATCGCCTACAAGGACCCGCAAGACAAGAGCCGGGCGTGGCTGGAGAAGCACGGCAACCCCTACACCCGCATCGGCGTGGACAGCAAAGGGCGCACCGGCATCGAGTTTGGGGTCTATGGCATTCCGGAGACGTTCTTCATCGATGGCACGGGGCGCATCATCTACAAGTTCATCGGGCCGCTGAACGCCGAGGCGTGGGAGAAGCGGGTGCGCCCGGCGCTGGCCAGGGCGGCCGGGCCGGCCGCCAACGCGCCGCGTTAACCATTTGGTGACCCTGTTCATGCCAGCCTGTATGGCGTTGCCACCGGCGGCGCATGGCCAGTTCCCGATTTCGCCATGATTGTCCGGCATATGATGGCCGTTCACGGCGGCGGCGCGCGGCGCAGATGCGGCGGGCGCCATGGATGCGACGGAAATGGCCCTTCACCATGTGGTGATTTTTGGTTACAACTCAGGGCCGCCGGGGGGTGCGTGGGTTTTCGGGAGGGGTTCTCAAGGTCTTGTCACGGACGGTTGCACCACATCAACCCGGCGCGGCGCCGCAGCGCGATCCGGTCATGGGCAAGCCGCTTTCCTTCCGGATGGCGGCGGACGCGCCGCGCGCATGGGGCATGGGGAGCACGGGGGGCATGGCCGCGCGCCGCTATGCGATGCTCGGCGTGGCCGGCTTGCTCTGCGGCCTGGGGGCGACCTTTCTGGTGTCGTTGCCGCTCGGCGGCGGCCTGCCGGTGGCCGAAGCCAATGGCGACGCGAAACAGATCGTGCGGCCGGTCGATCCGCTGGCCGATCCCGGCCTGACCACCGCGTCCATCTCCGGGGCCGGGCAACGGCGCGCCGACATGCCCCTGATCCGGCATTTCGCGCGGCCGGAGGGCGGCCAGGACTGGATGGGCGACGGTGCGGTGCGGCAGGCCAGCTTCGCCCCGCCCGCGGGCCACGATGATGCCGCCTACGATGGCAATCAGACGGTGATCCTGAAGACCCTGCCGGCCGATCCGGTGGATGAAGTCATCGAGCTGAAGGCCGGCGATTCCCTGATTGAGCGGCTGGAAAAACTCGGCATCGCGCGCAGCGTCGCGGCGGCGCTGATCAAGGCGCTGAACGCCATCCGCCCGGTGGCCGACATCCCGCCCGGCACCCGCATCAACGTCACCATCGACCGCCAGCAGGGCTTCTACGGCTATGACGAGGCGTGGCCGGTCTATCTGTCCTACCCGGTGGGCAAGGGCGTGAAGGTGGTGGTGGAAGCCGATGACGAAGGCGTCTTCACGGCCCGCGTGGTGGGCGGCGTGATGGTGATGCGCCAGTTCAAGGAGCCACTGCGCAAGGTGCGCGGCGGCGCCAAACGCGACGAGCGGCGGCTGGCGCGGCGGGTCATTTCCGCGCCGTCGGCGAACAAGCGCGCCAGGGACAAGGCGAAGCGCGCCGCGAAGGTGCTGCGGGCGCGCGGGCGGGTGTCCTCTTCGCTTTATGCGGCGCTGAAGGACAGGAAGGTGCCCGAATACATCATCCGCGCGGTGATGCGGGCCTTTTCCTATGACGTCGATTTCCAGCGCCAGGTTCACAAGGGCACGCGCTTCGACATCCTCTATGGCCCGCCGCTGTCCGGCTCCTCGAAGCGGCGCAAGGTGCTGTATTACGCCACGCTGGAGCCGCGCGGGCGGCGCTATGTCTTCTATCGCTTCACCACGCCGCGCGGGCATACGGGCTTCTTCGATCCGCGTGGCCGTTCGGCGGTGAAGGCCCTGCTGCGCATGCCGGTTTCCGGGGTGCGCATCAGCTCCGGCTTCGGCTATCGCCGCCATCCGATCCTCGGCTACACGAAGTTGCACACCGGCATCGATTTCGCGGCCCCGCGCGGCACCCCGATCCGCGCCGCCGGCGGCGGCGTCATCGCCCATGCGGGCTGGCGTGGCGGTTATGGCCGGGCGGTGGTCATCCGGCACGGCAAGAAGATGACGACCCTCTATGCCCACATGAGCCGCATCGCGCGCGGTATCCGCAGGGGCGGGCCGGTGCGCCAGGGGCAGGTGAT
>DRPD01000369.1 GCA_011374735.1 Thermopetrobacter sp. | reverse complement strand
CCTCCGGTTCTTCGTGACGCACCGCTGGGGGTTGGGCGGGGGACTTAAGAGAGGCCGTGCCATAGGAGGAGTGGGGGTAGGAGGCGCCATGAAAAACCGCCGGGGGGCCGGCGGTGGGGATGAAAAGGGATCAATGGAGCGGGCGATGAGATTCGAACTCACGACCCCAACCTTGGCAAGGTTGTGCTCTACCCCTGAGCTACGCCCGCATCCTTTCCATTGATGCGCCGCGCCTGCGCGACGAGGCCGTATATTGCGCAAAGCGCGCGTCAATGCAATAGGCATCGGGCACATCGTTTTCAAGGGGGAACGAGATGGCGGCGACGCGGGAGGAGCTGTTCGCCCTGCTCGACGAGCTGGGCATCGCGCATCGCACGGTGGAGCACCCGCCGGCCTTCACGGTCGGGGACGCGCGCTCTTTACGCGGGCAAATCCCCGGCGGGCATACCAAGAACCTGTTCCTGAAGGACAAGAAGGGCAGGCTGTGGCTGGTGGTGGCGGGCGAGGAAACGGCGGTGAACCTGAAGGAACTGCACAAACGCATCGGCGCGGCGCGGCTGTCGTTCGGCAAGGCGGAACTGATGGAGGAGGCGCTGGGCGTCGCGCCCGGATCGGTGACGCCGTTCGCGCTGATGAACGACGGGCAAGGCCGGGTGACGGTGGTGCTGGACGAGCGGATGATGGAACACCAGACATTGAACTTTCATCCGCTTGAGAACACCGCCACCACCTCCATCGCGCGAGACGACCTGTTGCGCTTCCTTCACGCCACCGGCCACGAGCCGCTGATCGTCAATGTCGAATGAACACAGTGGAGACGAAACTTTCCATGAGCGACGACAAGAAAAGTGACAATGCGACGCCGGACACCTGCGCGGCGGCGGAAGAGGCGGGGCATCCGTGCGCCGATTCGCCGGTCTATCGGCTGGCGTTCGAGGATCCCGACTATCTGCACGCGCCTTTTTTGCGCGGCACGCGGCTGTTGCTGGAATACAACAAGCCGGAGCGGGCCTTGCGCGAGGCGGGGATCGACAACACCATCGTGGTGTTCGGTTCGGCCCGCACCCTGCCGATGGACGTGGCGCGGGAGAACCTGGAGAAGGCGCGCGCCGCGCTTGAGAACGCACCTGACGATCAGGCGCTGAAAAGAGCGCTGTGGATCGCCGAGCGCGACGTGAAGATGGCGCGCTGGTATGAGGAGGCCAGGCGCTTCGCGCGCATCGTCTCCAGTCACGCCGAGCAGGCGGGGCGCGATGATTTCGTGATCGTGACCGGCGGCGGGCCGGGCATCATGGAAGCGGCCAACCGCGGCGCTCACGAGGCGGGCGGCAGGTCGGTGGGCTTGAACATCACCTTGCCGCACGAACAGTTCCCGAACCGCTACATCACGCCGGAGCTGTGCTTCCGCTTTCACTACTTCGCCATTCGCAAGATGCACTTCCTGATGCGGGCGAAGGCGCTGGTGGCGTTTCCCGGCGGCTTCGGCACCATGGACGAGCTGTTCGAGGTGCTGACCCTGGTGCAAACGGAGAAGATGAAGCCGATCCCCATCGTGCTGATCGGCGAGGAGTTCTGGAACCGGTTCGTGGATTTCGACTGGCTGGTGGAAATGGGCACCATCAGCCCGGAAGACCTCAACCTGTTCTCCATCGTCGATTCGGCCGATGCGGCGCTGGCCGTCATTCACGACTTCTACGGCGGCAGCCCGATGTATCTGCCCGATGACGATGACGCCTGACGGCGCTCATGTGTCGTCTTCAGTT
>DRPD01000368.1 GCA_011374735.1 Thermopetrobacter sp. | reverse complement strand
GCTTTCGCCGGCATGACGAGGTTTCCCTTGGACTCAAGCGCTTGCGGCACGAGATGCCGATTCGCCGCATGGATGCCCGCTTTCGCGGGCATGACGATGATGGATTTCCCACCCGCATCCCACGTCACCCCGGCGAAAGCCGGCATGACGAGAGGTGCGGGCGATCAGTCCTGCTTCGGGGCGTGGGGCGACCACAGCTTCTCCAGATTGTAGAAGTCGCGCACTTCGGGGCGGAACAGGTGGACGATGATGTCGCCGGCGTCGATCAGCACCCAGTCGGCGTGCTCCTGTCCTTCCACGGAATAGTTCCTGAAGCCGGCCTCGCGCATGTCCTCGATCAGGTGCTCGGCGATGGCCGCCACGTGGCGCGAGGAACGGCCCGAGGCGATGATCATGCAATCGGCCAGCGCGGCGCTCCTGTCCAGCGCGATGGTGACGATGTCCTCCGCCTTGGAGTCTTCCAGACTGCCGGTGATGATGTCGAGGAGCGTGGCGGCCTTGCCGCCGGAGGTGGCCGCCGCCTTCAGCGGCGCGGGTGATGCGGTGCTCATCCCTGTATCAAGATGCTGTTGCAACGACGGGCGTCGCGCGCCCGTGGCGCGCTTGAGCCATATTATGCGCCGGAAGCGGGCCGCGGCGCAAGAGCCATGGGCGGGCGGTCACCGGCAGCCTTCCGGCTGGCGCAGGCAGGTGGAGCTGACATCATGCAGCGGCATGGAGAGGAACGTCCAGGCCGGGGCGGCCAGTTCCGGCAACAGCGCCGCCTCGTGCTGCTGCAAACGGAAGTGGCGGAAGGCGTGCGCGGCGGGTGAGGCGAGCGCTTTCAGCCGCCAGCCGGGGCGGTCGAACACGGCGATGGGCAAGGCGTGCATGATGGCGCGCCAGCGCCGCCAGTGATGCAGGCCGGCGAAGGCGTCCGCGCCCATCACCCAGACGAACAGGCCGCTGCCCAGCGCCGGGGCCAGCGCATCGAGCAGATCGGCGGTGTAGATGGCGCCGGCCTTACGCTCCAGATCCAGCGCCCGCATGCGCGGGTGGCGGGCCAGCCTGCGGGTGGCGGCGAGACGGTCCTTCAGGTCGGCCGCGCCGGCGGTGGTTTTCAGCGGATTGCGGGTGGCCACCAGCCACCACAGCTCGTCCAGTTGCAACCGCTTCAGCGCCCATTCGGCGACGGCGCGGTGGCCTTCGTGCGGCGGGTTGAAGGAGCCGCCGAACAGGCCGATGCGGCGGCCTTCCACCATGGCGCGGGAGGTGAGGATGCTGCGCAATGCCATGAGCCGGAGCTTTCGCCGTTGGCGGTGGTGCCGTCAATAGGCGAAATCGCGAAACAGGTGGCGCACATCGGCCTGCCAGCGGCCATGATACAGATCGAGCAGCATCTCCGCCTGCGTCCTGCCGCTGTCGGCGATTTCCTCCAGCACATCGAGATAGCCCGCCTCGGTGCGCCGGCCACAGCCCTCGATGCCGCGTCTTTCAAGCGCGGCGCGGGAGATGGCCAGCACTTCCCTGGCGATATCCCGCACCGAACGGCCGGCCACCTCGGCCTTCAGGGCCCGCTTCGGCACATCGGTGCGCAATTGCCAGCGTTGTTCCGCCGACCAGCCCTTCACGATGTCCCAACAGGCGTCCAGCGCCGCGTCGTCATACAGCAGGCCCAGCCAGAAGGCGGGCAGCGCGCAGATGATACGCCACGGCCCGCCGTCGGCGCCGCGCATTTCCATGTAACGCTTCAGCCGCACTTCCGGGAAGATGGTGGTCAGGTGGTCGGCCCAATCGGTCAAGGTGGGCTTCTCGCCGGGCAGGGCGGGCAATTGGCCGTTCAGGAAATCGCGGAAGCTCTGCCCGGCGGCGTTGATGTATT
>DRPD01000367.1 GCA_011374735.1 Thermopetrobacter sp. | reverse complement strand
GTCCATGCGGGCCAGCGGCGGCGGCATGTCAACATGCATGAAGAAACCCCCACCGCGCCGCGCCCAATGAGAAACCCGCCGGCGCGAAAGCCGGCGGGCGATGATGTCGCAACGGCCGCGCCCGCTCAGCGCTTGGAGAACTGGAAGCTGCGCCGCGCCTTGCGCTTACCGTATTTCTTGCGCTCCACGACGCGCGCGTCGCGGGTCAGGAAGCCGCCCTTCTTCAGCACCGGCCTGAGGCCCGGCTCGTAGTTGACCAGGGCGCGGGCGATGCCGTGGCGCACCGCGCCGGCCTGGCCGGACAGACCACCGCCGGAGACGGTGCACATGACGTCGAACTGATCCTCGCGGTCGGCCGCCTGCAAGGGCTGGCGCAGGATCATCTGCAAGGTGGCGCGGGCGAAGTATCGCTCCACCGGCTTGCCGTTCACCGTTATGGTGCCCGATCCGGGCTTCACCCACACGCGGGCCACGGCGTCCTTGCGCTTGCCGGTGGCGTAGGCGCGGCCATGCGCGTCGATCCGCGGTTCGGCCGGCGCCGCACTCTCCTCGGCGATGCCCATCGCCGCGTCCAGATTGTCCAGCGTCGGCTCCTGCGCGGTGTTGGTTTCGTCGGCCATCAGCCGGCCCTCCTCGCGTTCTTCACGTTCAGCGTCCGCACATCCATCACCCGCGGCTTCTGCGCCGCGTGCGGATGATCGGGCCCCGCGTAGATCTTCAGGTTCTTCATCTGCCTGCGCGCCAGCGGCCCCTTGGGCAGCATGCGCTTCACGGCCAGCTCCAGCACCCGGGTGGGGCGCTTGCCGGCCAGCATCTTGTCGGCCGTGCGCCGCTTGATGCCGCCCGGGTGGCCGGTGTGCCAGTAGTAGGTCTTGTTCTGCAACTTGCGGCCGGTCAGCACCACCTTGTCGGCGTTGATGACGACGACGTTGTCGCCGCAATCCACATGCGGGGTGTAACCGGGTTTGTGCTTGCCGCGCAGGCGGGTGGCGATCAACGCCGCCAGCCGGCCCAGCACCAGCCCCTCGGCGTCGATCAGAATCCATTTCTTGTCGATCTCGCCGGGCTTCGCGGAATAGGTCTTCATGGCCCTCAGCATCCCTGATGCAACAAACCGGAGCCGGCAGACGCAATCGTCCGGCGGCCCCTCGATTGATCGTGAAAGTGGGCGGACTTGTAGCTTGCGACACGGATCATGTCAACCACGAAATTGGCCTGCTATTGCAATTTTCTCTTTGTTTTTCCGGGGGTTGTAAATATGGTATTATAATACCAGACTGCGAATTGACACCTTGTTCCAGCGCCCGCGGCCGAGTAGAGTATGCAACCCAGGACCATGGAAGCGGGTTCGACCATGCCACAGGCGCGCGCGCAAATCCATCTTCGCGGCCACGCCCGGGCGGCGCTTCGGGCGGTGTTGCCGCTGGCGCTGCTGAGCGGCATGACGGCGGCCGCGCCGGCGCCGGAGAAGGATCAGTCGCGCATCGGCGATGCGCCCATCGTCAGCCCGGAAAAGCCGAAACTGAAGGCCGATCCCGGCCTGCTGGACGGCGGCGGAGGGAAATCCCCCGAAGCCGCGCCGGGCGGGCCGGACGATACCGAACACCTGGATGACGAACCGCCACTGCACACCATGATCGAGGAGGACATTCCCGGCGTGGAGGCGGTGGAGCTGAACCTCGAGCGGGCGAAGAAGGCGCTGGACGCCTTCGCCGCGGTGTTCGGCAAGTTCGACGACGCGGAGATCGACAAATACAAGACCCTGCAGGAATTCGCCGACAAGACCGAAGCGGGCAAGAAGATGCAGGCCATCATCCGGCAGCACGGCTTCAGGAACGTGGCGGAGTGGAACAACATCATCATCAACATCGGCTTCGCCTATTCCTCGCTGCTGGAAGGCAATGACGACAGCATCCGCCGGCAGATCGAGGACTTGAAGAAGGATGGCAGCCTCGATGAAGACAAGCGCAAGAAGGCCATCGCGGCGCTGCAAGTGCTGATCCCGTCGGACAACAACCGCAAGGTGGTCAAACAGCTGATGGACGATCCCGCCTACGCGAAGAAACTGGAACTGCTGGACGCCGAATGATGCCCGACGCCGATGACGCCGCCGTCAACGCCGAACTGGCCGCCCTGCTGGCCACGGTGAACACCATCGCCCTGATCGGCGCGTCGTGGAAGCGCACCCGGCCGGCGCACCGCGTCATGGCCTATCTGCTGGACAAGGGCTTTCAGGTGATCCCCGTCAATCCGGGGCACGCGGGCAAGGAGATCCTCGGCCAGCGGGTGTATGCGCGGCTCTCCGATATCCCGCGGCCGGTGGACATGGTGGACATCTTCCGCCCTTCCGAAGAGGTGCCGGCCATCGTCGCGGAAGCGCTGCGCCTGCCCGTCCCGCCGCGGATCATCTGGATGCAACTGGGGGTGTTTCACGACGACGCCGCGCAGGCGGCCAGCAAGCGCGGGCTGACCGTGGTCATGAACCGCTGCCCGAAGATCGTGCTGGAGCAGGCGCTGGCCTGAAATAACCACCATCCGGGAGGAATCCAATGAGCGACGACCTGATCCGCGGCTTCGCCACCAAATGCATCCACGCC
>DRPD01000366.1 GCA_011374735.1 Thermopetrobacter sp. | reverse complement strand
GGCGCTGGAGAAGGTGAACGGCAAGGCGGAGGAGCTGAGCTGGGAGATCTTCCGCGACACCCTGATCGAGCAGGCCGAACAGGGGGTGGACTACTTCACCATCCACGCCGGCGTGCGGCTGGCTTACGTGCCGCTGGCGGCGGAGCGCGTCACCGGCATCGTCTCGCGCGGCGGCTCCATCATGGCCGCCTGGATGCTGGCCCATCACCGGGAAAGCTTCCTCTACGAACATTTCGAGGAAATCTGCGAAATCATGCGGGCCCATGACATCGCCTTTTCGCTGGGCGACGGGTTGCGCCCCGGCTCCATCGCCGACGCCAATGATGAAGCGCAGTTCGCGGAGCTGAAGACGCTTGGGGAGCTGACGAAGATCGCCTGGGAGCACGACGTGCAGGTGATGATCGAAGGCCCCGGCCACGTGCCGATGCACAAGATCGCGGAGAACATGGAGCTGCAACTGAAGCACTGCCATGAGGCGCCGTTCTACACCCTGGGGCCGCTGGTGACCGATATCGCGCCCGGTTACGATCACATCGCCTCGGCCATCGGCGCGGCGCAGATCGGCTGGCTGGGCACCGCCATGCTGTGCTACGTGACGCCGAAGGAGCATCTGGGCCTGCCGAACCGTGACGACGTGAAGGAAGGCGTCATCAGCTATCGCATCGCCGCCCACGCCTCCGATCTGGCCAAGGGCTTCCCGGCCGCCCAGGCGCGCGACGACGCGCTGTCGCGCGCCCGCTTCGAGTTCCGCTGGCGCGATCAGTTCCACCTCGCCCTCGACCCGGAGCGGGCGGAGGAGTTCCACGACCAGACCCTGCCCAAGGAAGCGCACAAGACGGTGCATTTCTGCTCCATGTGCGGGCCGAAGTTCTGCGCCATGAAGATCAGTCAGGACGTGCGCGACATGGCGGCGCGCGACGGCATGGACGAGATGAGCCGCAAGTTCCGCGCCGCCGGTGGCCACATCTACGTGGCGCGCGAGGAATAGCGCGGGCCGTGTCATCATCATCACGCGGGGCGGTGGAGGCCGGCATTTGCGGGCCCGACCAACGTCTGCCTTGAAAAAGAACCATTCGGCCTGTTTTTTCTCATCGTAGAGAGGAGCGGATTCGGCGTGCCGGGGGGAAGAATGACGATACCGCCAAGTGTCGGCGATCTGCCGTATGAGCAGGATCTGACGGGGTGTCTGGAAAACATCCCCGAAAAGACGTTCGATACCGCGCTGAACAATGTCGCCACGGCACTGGACGGTCTGCGCCGGGAATACCGCAATGGCGGCTTGCCGCATCTCGATGTGCCCTTGAACGACGACGATCTGGAGGAGCTGCGCGACGTGGCGGCGCGGCTCAGCGACGACAGCCGGCACATCATGGTGTTCGGCACCGGCGGCTCGTCGCTGGGCGGGCAGGCCTTGCAGCAGATCGCCCAGCTGGTGCGCAGCCGCAAGGGCCAGCAGCGGCCGCAAGGGCCGGAATTGCACTTCCTGGACAATCTGGAAAGCCCATGGGTGGACCGGCGGTTGATGCAAATGGATCCGGCCGCCACCCGGTTTTTGGTGATCTCCAAGTCCGGAAATACGGCGGAGACGGTCACCAAGACCATCATGGCCATCGAATTCATGAAGCGGGCCGGGCTGGAGGACGAAATCACCCGGCGCATGGTCATCGTCACCGAAGACGCCGCCGGGGACAACGCCCTGCGCCGCCTGGCGGCCGACTTCGGCCTCCGGGTCGTGGAACACCCGAAAGACATCGGCGGCCGCTATTCGGTGCTGACGGTGGTCGGCATGCTGCCGGCCATCCTGCTGGGCCTCGATCCGAAGAAGATCCGCGCCGGCGCGGCGGAGGTGGTGCGCCAGGTGCTGAACGGCGACGCCCCGCAACGCATCGCCCCGGCCGCCGGCGCCGCCATGCAATGCGCCCTGATCGCCCATCGCCACATCGCGGCCATGATCACCATGCCCTACACCTCGCGCCTGCGGCTGTTCGCCGCCTGGTTGCAGCAGCTGTGGGCCGAAAGCCTCGGCAAGGAGGGCTTCGGCACCCTGCCGGTGACGGCGGTCGGGCCGGTCGATCAGCATTCCCAGCTGCAGCTCTACATGGACGGGCCCAACGACAAGCTGTTCAACCTGATTCATATCGCCCGCAGCCCCGAAAGTTTCCGCATCCCGGAGCAATACACCGCCTACAACAAGGATCTGGCCGGCCTGCAGGTGTCCGATCTCACCTCGGCCCAGCAGCAGGGCACCACCCAGGCCCTGCTGAACCGCGGCCGTTTCGTGCGCGTCTTCCACCTGTCCAACGTCAGCGAACGTCCCATCGGCGCGCTGTTCATGCATTTCATGATCGAAACCATCCTCGTGGCCCGCATGCGCCGCATCGACCCGTTCAACCAGCCCGCCGTGGAAGAGCTCAAGGACTGGACGCGCCGCTTCCTGCCGCAACGCTGAGCGGATGCTTGCAAGCGCCGGTGAAATCTCCGATGAAGAAAACCGCACGGCCCCGTAGCTCAGCCGGATAGAGCACCGGACTTCTAATCCGACGGTCGGAGGTTCGAATCCTCCCGGGGTCGCCAACATTCGTTGGATTCGACTTCCGCCGACTGTTGAGCCGTGGAAGGGGACAGCGGTCTTCCTTTCTCTGTCTTCGGGGGGAAGCGCCGCAGGATTCTCTCCATCGGTGCGGGGCTTAATTCCTTGCCGCGTGGCAAAAGTGAGGACAACGGTCTTCCATTCCCGGTCTTCGCGGGGAACCGACGCCACGGTGTCTCCGCCGGCGCTTCTAAAAGGGCGGCCGCGTGGCGCTCAATGCGTCCACGGACGTGGGCGGTCGTGGCGGAAATTGTCGGTGTAGGACTTGCGGCGGCCCCCGCCCCGCTCGGTGCAGGACGGGTCTTCCAGCCGATAGGCCAGCCCGTGTTTTTCCGCATGGGCGATGGCGGCCTCTTTCGAAGAGAAGGTGAGGCGCGTCTGGCGGCGCATGTCGCGCATGGTGGCCCAGCCCATCAGCGGCTCGCGCTCATAGGTTTCCGACGGGATGTATTCCAGCACCCAGCGTCTGGCCTTGGCCTTGCCCGACTGCATGGCGTTGCGCGTTGCGCGATAGATGCGCACCGTGGCCATGATCCGTCTCTCCATCGTTGTCACGTCTTGCGCCGCCGCCAAGGTATCAGCAGCGGCCCGGGCGTATCAAGCGGCAATTCGAAGCCCGTTCCGGGCCGGACGCTTCAGACGGGGAACCGCGTGTCTCCCATCCCACGGATCACCAGTCGGCGGAAGTCGAAGCCAGCGAGAGTCGTCGTCATGGCCGGGCTTGTCTGCCCCGGACTTGATCCGGGGGCCCGGTAATCCAGAAGCGGCCTTGCGGTTCACCACGAGGCGGCGGAAGGAACCGGGGCATCGTCCCATGCCGCCCCGCTCTCTGGATTGCCGGCACGGGGGCCGGCAATGACGGGGGGAGGGAGGTGAAACGCCGGCGGACAGGCCGTTGATGAGTCTCCCCGCGAAGACGGAGAAAGGAAGACCGCTGTCCTCACTTCCGCCACGCGGCAAGGAATTGTGCCCCGCGTCGATGGAGAGAAACTTGCGGCGTTTCCCCATGAAGGCGGAGAATGGAAGACCGTTGCCCTCTCCCACGGATCACCAGTTTGCGGAAGTCGAACCCGGCGACCGCCGGTGGTCGGGGCGGCAGGATTTGAACCTGCGACCCTCTGCTCCCAAAGCAGATGCGCTGCCAGGCTGCGCTACGCCCCGACGTGCGGATGGTGTGGCCGGTGACGGTGGTAACAGATTTGGCTGGGCGATTGAAGGCGGGATGTGGCGTTTTGCCGGGCCGGGTTAAGGGGTCATTTACCGAACCGGGGCTATGTTCGGCCGTGAGACGTGCCGGATGCGCCGGCATGAGTTCAGCCGACTGATGGGGACGGGCCGGCAGGCTGGAGGATAGCCGACGTGAATGCATTGCAGGGAGCGTATGCGCGCGCCAGGGAAGCGGACGGAAGCGGTGCGCAAGGCGATTCCGCGACGGTGAGCAGCGGGCGGTTCATGCTGGCGGATTTTTCGGAGCATGCCTGCCGCGTATCGGGTTTCACCGCTACGCAGGCATGCTTGCACACCGATGTGGAGGCCGGGATCGGCACCCGGGTGATCGCCTATTTCGACAATATCGGGCGCATCGAGGGGGTGTTGGCCGAAAAGACGCCGGATGGCTATGTGTTGCGCTTCGACATCAGCGAGCAGCGCCGCGAGAAGATCGCCGCCCGTTTGCGCTGGCTGCGCGAGGGCGGCGAGCGGGGGATCGATCAGCGCCGTCACCCGCGCTTCAAGCCGCGTGACGGCAAGTCGGCGTTGAAGATGCCCGATGGCCGCGAGTATCCGTGCGAGGTGCTGGACATCTCCGTCTCCGGCGCGTCGGTGCGCACCCAGGTGCTGCCGGCCATCGGCAGCCTGGTGATGCTGGGCCGCATGAAGGGCCGGGTGGTGCGTTATCACGCGGAAGGCATCGGCATCGAGTTCCTGCGCCAGATGGATGACGACATGCTGCGCCGCAGCGTGCGGCTGGGCGACGAGTGAGCGTTGCCCAACCCGGCCCGCTGCTTCCGCCACTGGCCTTCGTGGCCGAATTTGCCTAAAGAGAGAGGCAAATCGGCAACAACGAGACGGCGACATCGGGCATGACACCAACCGCCATCATCGTCCTGGCCGCCGGGCGGGGCACGCGCATGCGCTCCGGCCTGCCCAAGGTGCTGCACCGCGTCGCCGGGCGCTCCATGCTGGGCCACGTGCTGAGCGCCGCCGGTGAGCTGGAGCCGCGCCGCGCCGTGGTGGTGACCGGCCCGGACATGCCGGCGGTGGAGCGGGAGGCGCGGCGCTTCATGCCGGTGGCGCAGTTCGCCGTGCAGCCGCAGCAGAAGGGCACCGCCCACGCCGCCGGCTTCGCGCGCGACGAGCTGGCCGGTTTCGAGGGCGTGACGCTGGTGCTGTATGGCGATGTGCCGCTGGTGCGGGCCGGGACTTTGCAGCGCTTGGCAAGGGAGGTGTCGGCGGACGCGCCGCTGGTGATTCTGGCCTTCGAAGCGGATGATCCGAAGGGCTATGGCCGCCTCATTCTCGATGCCGGCGGGCCGGTGCGGGCCATCCGCGAGGAGAAGGACGCCTGTGATGAAGAAAAGCGCATAACCCTTTGCAATTCCGGCATTATCGCCATCGACAACGCCCTGCTGTGGGAATTGCTGCCTGAGATCGGCAACGCCAACGCCCAGGGCGAGTATTATCTCACCGACATCGTGGAGCTGGCGGCGCAAGCCGGGCGCGAGGTGCGCCACGTGCGCTGTGACGAACCAGAGGTGCTGGGGGTCAACGACCGCGCCCAACTGGCCGTCGCGGAGCGGCTGATGCAGCGGCGGCTGCGGGCGCGGGCGCTGGCCAATGGCGTCACCCTGATCGATCCCGACAGTGTTTTCTTAAGCGCCGATACGGAGATCGCCCCCGATGTGCTGATCGAGCCGTGGGTGTTCATCGGCCCGGGCGTGTCGATTGCTGAAGGCGCGGTGATCCGCGCCCACAGTCATCTGGAGGAGGCCAGCGTCGGCCCGCGCGCGCAGGTCGGCCCATTCGCCCGTCTGCGCCCCGGCGCCGAGATCCGCGAGACGGCGAAGGTGGGCAACTTCGTGGAGGTGAAGAAGGCGGTGATCGAGGAAGGCGCGAAGGTCAATCACTTCACCTACATCGGCGACGCGCGGGTGGGGGCGGGGGCCAACATCGGCGCCGGCACCATCACCTGCAACTATGACGGCGCGAACAAGCATTTCACCGACATCGGCAAGGGCGCCTTCATCGGCTCCAATTCCGCCCTGGTAGCGCCGGTGAGGATCGGCGAGGGGGCCTATGTCGGTTCCGGCAGCGTCATCACGAAGGACGTCGCCCCCGGCGCCCTGGCGGTGGCCCGCGGCCGGCAGGTGGAGAAACCCGGCTGGGCGGCGCGCCGCAAGGCGAAGGCCGGCACGCAAGACTGAAGAAGGCTGAAAAGCGGGAGGACGCCCCATGTGCGGCATCGTTGGCATTCTGGGCCGGGAGCCGGTGGCGGCGCGGCTGATCGAATCGCTGCGCCGGCTGGAATACCGCGGCTATGATTCGGCCGGCGTGGCGCTGCTGGAGAACGGCCGCGTCCGCCAGGTGCGCGCCGCCGGCAAGCTGGCCAACCTGCACGCCCGGCTGCTGCAGGAAAGCCATGAGGCCACCACCGGCATCGGCCACACCCGCTGGGCCACCCACGGTGAGCCCAACGAGCGCAACGCCCACCCGCACGTGGCCGGCCCGGTGGCCATCGTCCACAACGGCATCATCGAGAACTATCGGGAACTGCGCGCCGAGCTGGAGGCGGCGGGCATCGAGCCGCGAAGCGATACCGACACGGAGGTGGTGGCCCACCTGATCGCCCGGGCCATCGCGGCGGGGGCCGACGCGGCCGACGCGGTGCGCCAGACGCTGGACCGGCTGCGCGGCGCCTTCGCCTTCGCCATCCTGTTCGCCGGCGACGACGATCTGCTGATCGGCGCCCGGCGCGGTTCGCCGCTGGCCGTGGGCCACGGCGACGGCGAGATGTTCCTGGGCTCCGACGCCATGGCGCTGGCCCCGTTCACCCACCGCATCACCTATCTGGAAGACGGCGACATGGTGGTGCTGCGCCGTACGGGGCTGCACATCACCGATGAAGGCGGCGCGGAGGTGGAGCGCCCCATGCAGGTCACCCAGGCCTCCGCCCTGCTGGTCGACAAGGGCGGACATCGCCATTTCATGGCCAAGGAGATCGCCGAACAGCCCGACGTGGTCGGCCACACCATGTCGGAATACGTGGACTACGCCAACGGCCGGGTGCGCCTGCCGGAGCTGCCGGTCGATCCGGCGGCCCTGACGCGGCTGGTGATCACCGCCTGCGGCACCGCCTATTACGCCGGCCTGGTGGCCAAATACTGGCTGGAGCGGATCGCCCGGCTGCCGGTGGAGGTGGACGTCGCCTCCGAGTTCCGCTACCGCGAGGCGCCGCTGGAGGAGGGCGGCCTGGCGCTGGTCATCTCCCAATCCGGCGAAACCGCCGACACGCTGGCCGCGCTGCGCTACTGCAAGGCCCAGGGCCAGAAGGTGGCGGCCATCGTCAACGTGCCGGAATCCACCATCGCGCGCGAAAGCGACGTGGTGTTGCGCACCTACGCCGGGCCGGAGATCGGGGTGGCCTCCACCAAGGCCTTCACCTGCCAGCTGGTGGTGCTGGCCGCCTTCACCATCGCCGCCGCCCGGGCCCGCGGCGCCATCGACGAGCCGCGCGAACGGGAACTGGTGGCGGCGCTGAGCGGCCTGCCGAGACTGCTGGTCAAGGCATTGAAGCAGGACGCCCACATCGCCGAGGTGGCGCGCCATATCGAGCACCCGCTCAACGACGACGTGCTCTATCTGGGCCGCGGCATCAACTATCCCATCGCCCTGGAAGGAGCCCTGAAGCTGAAGGAGATTTCCTACATCCACGCCGAGGGCTACGCGGCCGGGGAATTGAAGCACGGCCCCATCGCGCTGATCGACGACGGCCTGCCGGTGGTGGTGATCGCGCCGCGCGACGAACTGTTCGAGAAGACCGTCTCCAACATGGAGGAGGTGGCGGCGCGCGGCGCCAGCATCGTGCTGATCACCGACGAGGCCGGGGCCGCCGCCCATGGCGGCGAGGCCTTCGAGGTCATCGAGGTGCCGAACGCCGATCCCTTCATCGCCCCCATTCTCTACGCGGTGCCGGTGCAGCTGCTGGCCTATCACGTGGCGGTCACCCGCGGCACCGATGTCGATCAGCCGCGCAACCTGGCCAAGTCGGTGACCGTGGAGTGATCCGCCGCCTGTCGCAAAAATGTCACACGGGTGTTGTATTCGCGCAACAGCCGGGACGGTTGGGACAACGGCAACAGGGATTCGCAAGCGCCTCCTGATGGACACGCAAACCGCCACCATCGCCGCGGGCGAACCGCGCCAGCCCCCCCGGCCCCGGGTCGGGCGCATGGGGCTGGTGGTGGTGACGCTGGCCATCGCCGCCGGCCTGCTCACCTACGCCATTCTCACCGGCCTCACCCCCATCCAGCCCGGCCAGCGGGTGATGAACGCCCTGCTGTGGGCCAACGCGCTGCTGGTGCTGGCCGTGGCCTCCCTGATCGCCCGCCAGCTGTTTCAATTGTGGCGGGCGCGGCGCGAGCGCATGGCCGGGGCCGGGCTGCATGGCCGCATCGTGCTGCTGCTGTCGCTGTTCGCCACGGTGCCGGCGTTGATCGTCGCGGTGTTCGGCTCCGTCACCCTCAACCGCGGGCTGGACGCCTGGTTCTCCGCCCGCACCGAGGCCATCGTGCAGCGCGCCATCTCCGTGGCCCAGACCTACATCGCCGAGCGCGCCGACCTGGCGCGGCTGGACACCGCCGGTCTGGCCGCCGAGCTGGAGCGCCAGCCGGCCTTGCTGGAAAACCCGCAGGAGGTGGCCCGCCGCCTGGCCCTGCTGGCCTCCCTGCGCGGTCTGACGGCGGCCTTCGTCTTCCAGCCGGCGCGGCGCTATCTCGACGCCATCGCCAAGGGCGATCCCAATGTCCGCTTCCGCCCGCCGCCGCCCGGCGCGCTGGCCGAGGCCGACAAGGGCAAGATCGTGGTCATGGGGCCGGGGCCGGGCGACAACATCATCCGCGCCCTGAAGAAGCTGGAAGGCGGCGGTGGGCGTTATCTCTACGTCTACCGCGCCGTCAACGACGAGGTGATCCGCCAGCTGGCCAAGGCGCGGGCCGAAAAGGAAGAGTTCTTCTCGCTGAAGAAGCAGCGCTTCGGCCTGCAAGTGACCTTCGCCCTGATGTATGCCGGCCTCAGCCTCATCCTGCTGATGGGCGCGGTGTGGTTCGGCATGTGGTTCGCCGACCGGCTGGTGGCGCCGGTCACCGGCCT
>DRPD01000365.1 GCA_011374735.1 Thermopetrobacter sp. | reverse complement strand
CGCTCGGTGGAGCGGGCGATGGCCTCCGCCTGGCCGCGTTCCTCCGCGCCGACGCCGGGATAGGCCCCGGCGGTGTCCACGAAGGTGATGACCGGCATGGAAAACCGTTCGGCCAGATCCATCAGCCGCACCGCCTTGCGATAGCCCTCCGGGCGGGCCATGCCGAAGTTGTGCTTCAGGCGGCTTTCGGTGTCCGATCCCTTCTCCTGGCCGATGACCATCACCGGCCGGCCCTTGAAGCGGCCGGGGCCGCCGATGATGGCGTTGTCCTCGGCGAACTTGCGATCCCCGGCCAGCGGCGTGAAGTCGTCGATCAGCCGGGCGATGTAGTCCAGCGTGTGGGGCCGCTCCGGGTGGCGGGCCACCTGTGTCTTCTGCCACGGATCGAGGGCCGCGTAGAGGTCGGCCAGCGCCCTGGCCGCCTTGTCCTCCAGCCGCGCGATCTCCTCGTCGATGGAGACGGCGTCGCCGCCGTCTTCGGAATCGCCGCCGATGGTCTTCAGCTCGGCGATCTTGCCTTCCAGCTCGGCGATCTTCGTTTCGAAGTCGAGATAGACCTTCATGCCTCATCCTGCACCGGCGGTGGCGCCCCCCTGTGGTTGCCGTGGCCGGGGCGCAAAGTGGCCGCCACGGCGGGGGATGTCAACCATCGCCGGCCGGGCCAATCGTCACGGGGCGGCTTTCAGCAGGCGGGCCATCTCGGCGCGCAGGTCATCGGCCAGCGCCGGATCGTTCAGCGCGAAGGCGAGATTGGCCTTCAGGAAGCCCAGCGGCGAACCGCAATCGTGGGTTTCGCCACGGGTGCGCACGGCGAAGAACGGCTGTTCGGCCAAGAGGCGCTTCATGGCGTCGGTGATCTGGATTTCGCCGCCCGCCCCCGGGGCCTGATCGGCCAGCAGGCGGAAGATCTCCGGCTGCAGGATGTAGCGCCCGGAGATGATGAGGTTCGACGGCGCGTCCTCGGGGGCCGGCTTCTCCACCATGCCGGTGATGCGCCACACTCCTTCGGCCATCGCCTCGCCGATGGCGACGACGCCATACTTGTGCGTATCTTCGCGCGGCACTTCCTCCACGGCGATGATGTTGCCGCCGGTCTTCTCATGAACTTCCATGAGCTGGCTCATGTGGCCGGGCTCGGCCAGGCTCAGCATGTCCGGCAGCAGCAGGGCGAAGGGTTCCTCGCCGATGATGTCACGCGCACAGGCCACGGCGTGGCCCAGCCCCAGCGGGCGCTGCTGGCGGGTGTAGCTGAGGCGCCCGGCGGCGGGCAGGTCGGCCAGCAGGCGGTTCAGCAGCTCCTCCTTGCCGCGCTCGCGCAAGGTGGCCTCCAGCTCCGGGGCGTGGTCGAAATGATCCTCGATGGCGCTCTTGTTGCGGCCGGTGACCAGCACGGCGTGCTCGATGCCGGCCGCGAAGGCTTCCTCGATCACCCACTGGATGGCCGGGCGGTCGACGACGGTGATCATCTCCTTCGGCACCGCCTTGCTGGCCGGCAGGAAACGGGTGCCCAGCCCGGCGACGGGCAGGACGGCCTTGCGGATGCGGGTCATGTGCGTGTTCTCTCCTGATCTCGAACCGTGGCGTTTACCATTTGGAGTCAACTTCGCCGGAATAATGGCGGCGCGACGGTGAACGCCCGTTTAACGCGGATTCGCCGGCCGCACGGCTTGTCGATGCATGAGGGAGGTCAAGGCGCATGGCGGTTCTGGTGACGGGCGGGGCGGGCTACATCGGCTCGCACATGGTCTACGCGCTGACCGATCGCGGCGAAGACGTGGTGGTGCTGGACAACCTGTCCACCGGCTTCGCGTGGGCGGTGTCGCCGCGCGCCAAGCTGATCGAGGGCGACATCGGCGACGCCGAACTGGTGGCGCGGCTGATCCGCGAATATGACGTGCAGGCCATCATCCATTTCGCCGGTTCCATCATCGTGCCGGAATCGGTGGAAAATCCGCTCAAATACTACGACAACAACACCGGCCGCACGCGGGTGCTG
The DNA here is from genome assembly GCA_011374735.1 of Thermopetrobacter sp. GTDB lineage: Bacteria > Pseudomonadota > Alphaproteobacteria > Rhizobiales > Aestuariivirgaceae > Thermopetrobacter. The sequence continues at coordinate 3,684 of DRPD01000365.1, read as the reverse complement.
CTGCAACAGGCGGTCAAGGGCGGGGTGAAGCATTTCATCTTCTCCTCCACCGCCGCGGTGTATGGCATTCCGGAACAGAACCCGGCCTTCGAGGACACGCCGACGGCGCCCATCAATCCCTATGGGCGCTCCAAGCTGATGACGGAGTGGATGCTTCAGGACACGGCGAAGGCGCATGACATGTCCTATGTGGCGCTCAGGTATTTCAACGTGGCCGGGGCCGACCCGCAGGGGCGCACCGGGCAATCGACGCCGGAAGCGACGCATCTGATCAAGGTGGCCTGCCAGACGGCGCTCGGCCAGCGTGAGGAAATGGCGGTGTTCGGCACCGACTATCTGACCCCGGACGGCACCTGCATTCGCGATTACATCCATGTCAGCGATCTGATCGCGGCGCATGTGGACGCGCTGGATCACCTGCGCGGCGGCGGCGCGCCGGGGGTGTTCAATTGCGGCTATGGCCACGGCTATTCGGTGCTGGAGGTGATCGATACGGTGCGCGAGGTGGCGGGGCATGATTTCAAGGTGAAGATGGCGCCGCGGCGGCCCGGCGATCCGCCGGAACTGGTGGCCGGGGCGGACAAGGCGCGGGCCACCCTCGGCTGGCGGCCGCGCCATGACGATCTGAAGGAGATCGTCGCTTCCGCCTATGCCTGGGAGCGCCATTTGATGGAGCGCAACGGATGACCCCCCGGTTTCGCAATTTTCCGGTGCTGGCGGCGGGGCTGGCGCTGCTGGCCGCTATCGCCGCCGGGGCGCCCCTGGCGCAGGCGAAGAACGAGAAAAGCGGCGCACTGGCGCGCATGGCGGCGCAGGCGGCGTTCAACCAGTTCAAGCGCGATTTCTGGCCGCGGGCGCGGCGCGCCGGCATCAGGCGGCATGTCTACGTGCAGGCCATGCAATACATGACCCCGGACTGGGATGTGCTCAGGCGCATGCGCAATCAGGCGGAGTTCCGGCTTTCCACCGGTGATTACGTGGCCCGCTACGCCTCCGCGGCGCGCATCGCCACGGGGCGGCAGAAGCTGACCCGGCTGTCCGGCCTGCTGGGCGCCATCGAGCGGCGCTATGGGGTGGATCGGCATGTCGTGCTGGCCATCTGGGGCATGGAGACGAACTACGGCACGCGGATGGGCGATCACAACCTGATCCGGGCGCTGGCCACGCTGGCCTTCAGCGGGCGGCGTAAGCGTTATGGCCGCGCGCAGCTGATCGCGGCGCTGAAAATCCTGCAGCGCGGCGACGTGACGCTTAAGAACATGAAGGCCTCCTGGGCCGGGGCGTTCGGGCACACGCAGTTCATCCCCACCACCTATCTGGGGTATGCGCAGGACTTCAACGGCGACGGGCGGCGCGATGTTTGGAACACGCTGTCCGACGCGCTGGCCTCCACCGCGCATTACCTGAAGCGGCGCGGCTGGCGGCGCGGGCTGCCGTGGGGATGGGAAGTGCGGCTGCCGGCCAACTTTCCGCGCCGCCTGATCGGCCGGCGGGCCATGCGCAGCGTCGGGCAGTGGGCGCGGCTGGGGGTGCGCCCGGCGAAGGCGAAGCGGTTCTACGCCCTGAAGGCCAGGGCGTGGCTGATCCGTCCGGCCGGGCGGCGCGGTCCGGCGTTTCTGGTGACGCGCAATTTCCGGGCCCTGCTGGCCTACAACAACGCCGTCGCCTATGCCCTCGCCGTCGGCATCCTGGCCGACCGCATCGCCGGCGGCGGTCCGCCGGCGCGGGACTTTCCGGCCAGCGGCCAGCAGACCGCCAGTGTGCGATAGAGGGCCACCGTGATGATTGCGCCGGCCGGGTGGTTGGGGCAGTATGCGGCCCATGCGGCGGTTCATCCTGACATGCGTGGCGATCCTGAGCGTGCTGGCGGCGGCATGGCCGGTGCAGGGCGGCTACATCAAGGCCCAGAAGGAACGCTACAACCTGTTCGTGTTCGGCGACAAGATGGCCACCGGACTGCTGGCCGGGCTGTGGCGGGTGCTGCCGGCGGATGGGCCGATTCTGGCGCGTGGGCGCATGCAGGTGGGCTCCGGGCTGGCGCGGCCGCAACTGTATGACTGGAACCGCACCCTGCCGGGCATTCTGGACACCAACAAGGTGGACATCGCGCTGGTCATGCTGGGGGTCAACGACGCGCGGGAAATCCGCTCCGGCGCGGTGCGGGTGCTGTTCGGCACCGATCAATGGCGAAACATCTATGCGGCGCGGGTGCGGCGGCTGATCGCCCATTTCAAGACGCGCGGCATCCCGCTTTACTGGGTGGGGCTGCCGCCGGTGCGTGACGAGGGGCGCAACGAGGCGCTGAAATACGTCGCCGAGATCATCGAGAAGGAGGTGAAGGCGGCGGGCGCGAAATACATCCCCATCCACCACGCCTTCGCCACCGCCGAGGGGCGCTTCACCGATCGGTTCCCTGACGAGAGCGGCAAGGTGGTGCGCATGCGGGCGCGCAACGGGGTGCATTTCATCAAGACCGGCAACACGAAGCTGGCGCGCATCGTGGCGAAGGTGCTGCTGCGCGACGTGGCCGAGGCCGGGCCGGATGAGCCGGAAGCGCCGGAGGTGATCGCGGCGGAGGACGGCAAGGACACCATCAGCGGCCCGGTCATGGGGCACAGGGGGCCGCTGGGGCAGGTGTCGGTGGTGGCGGCCTCGCGGCTGCCCGGCGAGAACGCGGCGACGATCACCGCCATGACCCGGGTGCTGCATTCGCGCCAGCGCATTCCGCCGCCGGACAGCCCGGCCCAGCGGCTGTTCATCGATGGCGAATGGCCCAAGCCGCCGCCCGGGCGGGCCGATGATTTCTCGGTGCCGCCGGAGTTGAAGAAGCCGTCACCACGCGGGCGGTGAGCCGGCACTCCACGCCTTTCCTCACGTCCTCACGTGAAGTATCGCATGGATGCCCGGGTCTGGGCCCGGGCATGAGCCGGCGTGTGTGGTGGGGCTTGACCCATCCTCTGGCTCATAGCCGGGCTTGACCCGGCTATCCATGCTTCTCCACTTGTGGCAACGCTGCATGGATGCCCGGGTCTGGGCCCGGGCATGAGCCGGCGTGTGTGGTGGGGCCCGGGTATGAGCCGCCACACGGAATCAGCGGCGCGGGCCGAAGATGGCGGAGCCGACGCGCACATGGGTGGCGCCCAGGGTGACGGCCGCCTGGTAATCGGCGCTCATGCCCATCGACAGCCCGTCCAGCCCGTTGCGTGCCGCGATCCTGTCCAGCAGGGCGAAGTGCGGGGCCGGGTTTTCGCCCACCGGCGGGATGCACATCAGGCCGATGACATCGAGCCCGTGCGCTTCGCGGCAGGCGCGGATGAAGGCGTCGGCGTCGGCCGGCGCGACGCCGGCCTTCTGTGGTTCCTCGCCGGTGTTGACCTGCACGAACACGGGCAGGTGGCGGCCTTGCCGCTCCATTTCCTTGGCCAGCGCGGCGGCCAGCTTTTCCCGATCCACACTGTGAATGACGTCGAACAGGGCGACGGCCTGTTTCACCTTGTTGGTCTGCAACGGCCCGATCAGGTGCAGGGTCACATCCGGGTAGTGCTCCTTCAGGGCCGGCCACTTGGCGGCCGCCTCCTGCACGCGGTTCTCGCCGAAATGGCGCTGGCCGGCTTCCAGCACCGGCGTGACGGCCTCAGGCGGAAAGGTCTTGGAGACGGCGATCAGGGTCACGTCATCGGGTGT
>DRPD01000364.1 GCA_011374735.1 Thermopetrobacter sp. | reverse complement strand
CCCCGCCGCCAGCAGATGATCCACCAGCACCGACGCCCCGCCCCCGGCGTCGATGAGCCGCGCCCTCTTGCCCACGCCGCTCAATTCGATCAGCTCCAGCGACAGGCGGGGATGGGCCTGATACCAGCTGACGGCATCGGCGTCCTTCGTCTCGTAGACGCGCTGCCAGTGGCCGGCGCGGTCGTCGGGCATGATCGGCTCACAGCTCCTTGAGAATGTCCTCCACCATCTTCTTCGCGTCGGCGAACAGCATCATGGTGTTGTCGCGATAGAACAGCGGATTGTCGATGCCGGCGTACCCGGGCGACAGCGAGCGCTTGACGAACATCACCGTGCCGGCCTTCCACACCTCCAGCACCGGCATGCCGTAGATCGGCGAGTTGGGGTCTTCCTTGGCCAGCGGATTGGTGATGTCGTTGGCGCCGATGACGAACGCCACGTCGGCGTTGGAGAACTCCGAATTGATGTCGTCCAGCTCGAACACTTCATCATAGGGCACCTGGGCTTCCGCCAGCAGCACGTTCATGTGCCCCGGCATGCGCCCGGCCACCGGATGAATGGCGTAGGCGACCTCCACGCCCTGTTCCTTCAGCTTGTCGGCCATCTCGCGCAGCGCATGCTGGGCCTGCGCCACGGCGAGGCCGTAGCCCGGCACGATGATCACCTTGTTGGCGTTCTTCAGAAGGAACGCCGCGTCGGCCGCCGAACCGGCCTTCACCGGCTTCTGCTCGCCGTCGGCCGGGCCGCTCACGTCCGCCGTGCCGAACCCGCCCAGGATGACGGAGAGGAACGAGCGGTTCATGGCCTTCACCATGATGTAGGACAGAATGGCGCCGGAAGAGCCGACCAGCGCGCCGGTGATGATCAGCGCCACGTTGTGCAAGGTGAAGCCGATGCCGGCCGCCGCCCAGCCGGAATAGGAATTGAGCATGGACACCACCACCGGCATGTCGGCCCCGCCGATGGGGATGATCAGCAACACCCCCAGCGCCAGCGCCACCAGCACGATCAGCCAGAAGGCCACGCCGCTTTGGGTGTTGAAGAAGATGACGATCAGGGCGATCAGCGCAACACCCAGCGCGGCGTTGATCACATGGCGCATCGGCAGCAGCGTCGGCGCGCCGGACACCAGCCCCTGCAGCTTCGCGAAGGCGACCAGCGAGCCGGTGAAGGTGAGCGCGCCGATGGCCGCGCCGATGGACATCTCGATCAGCGACAGGGCGTAAATGGCGCCGGGCGCGCCGATGCCGAAGGCCGCGGGCGCGTAATAGGCGGCCGCCGCCACCATCACCGCCGCCAGCCCGACCAGCGAATGAAACGCCGCCACCAGCTGCGGCATGTGGGTCATCGGGATGCGCCTTGCGATCACCGCCCCGATGCCGCCGCCGATGGCCAGCCCCAGCACGATCAGCAGCACCGTGGAGACGCTCACCGACGGCATGGCGAGGAAGGTGGTGAAAATGGCGATGGCCATGCCGGCCATGCCCAGATAGTTGCCGAGCCGCGAGGTGTCGGGATGGGAAAGCCCCCTCAGCGCCAGAATGAACAGGCCGCCGGAGACGAGATAGAGCAGGATGATCAGGCCGGACATGTCGGATCAGCCCCCTTTCAGTTCTTCTTCTTGTACATGGCCAGCATGCGCTGGGTGACCAGGAAGCCGCCGAAGATGTTCACCGCCGCCAGAACGAGCGCGATGAACCCGAACGTCGCCGCCAGCCCCGACACCGCGGCGCCGGCCCCCACCGCCAGCAGCGCGCCGACCACGATCACCGAGGACACCGCGTTGGTCACCGACATCAGCGGCGTGTGCAGCGCCGGGGTCACCGACCACACCACGTAATAGCCGACGAACACCGACAGCACGAAAATGGCGAACAGATAGATGAAATCGCCGCCGCCCGCCGCCTGCTGTGCCGCCGTCTGCGCCGCTTGCGCCAGTTGCGCCTGCGCCGCGTCGATGTTGGCCGCGGCTTCCCCAGCCGCCTCCTTCGCCTTGTTCAACAATATCTGCACATCCTGCATGATGCCGCTCCTTATGCCTTCAGCCGCTCGTGCACCGTCTCGCCATCACGGGTGATCAGGGTGCCGGCGATGATCTCGTCGTCGGTGTCGATGGAAAGCCCGCCGTCCTCCTTCACCAGCAGCTTGATGAAGTTGGAGAGGTTCTTCGCGTAAAGCGCGCTGGCGTTGCCCGGCACCTTCGCCGGCCAGTTGCTGTGGCCGATGATGGTGACCCCGGCGTGGCTGACCACCTCGTCCGGTTTGGTCAATTCGCAGTTGCCGCCGCGCGCCGCCGCCAGATCGGCGATGATGGAGCCGGGCTTCATGCTTTCCACCATCTCCCTGTCGATCAGCCGCGGCGCCGGCCGGCCGGGAATGAGCGCCGTGGTGACGACCACGTCCATGTCCCTGATGTGGTTGGCCACCAGTTCCGCCTGCTTCTTCTTCTGTTCGTCGCTCAGCTCCTTCGCGTAGCCGCCCTCGCCGGCCGCCGCCAGTTCTTCCAGGAAGATGAACTTCGCGCCCAGCGACTTCACCTGCTCGCCGGCTTCCGGGCGCACGTCGGTGGCCGACACCGCCGCCCCCAGCCGGTGCGCCGTGGCGATGGCCTGCAGGCCGGCCACCCCGGCCCCCATCACGAACACCTTCACCGGCGCGATGGTGCCGGCCGCCGTCATCATCATCGGAAAGATGCGCGGGAACCGATCGGCCGCCTCGATCACCGCCTTGTAACCGGCCAGCGAGGCTTGCGAGGACAGCACGTCCATTGATTGCGCGCGGGTGATGCGCGGCATCAGCTCCATGGCGAAGGCGGTGATCTCTCGCGCGTTCAGCGCCTTCAACAGATCGCCGGCGTCGAACGGATCGAGCATGCCGATCAGCACCGCCCCCTTTTTCATCGCCTTCAGCACGTCATCGGCCGGACGCTGCACGCACAGCACCACGTCGGCCTCCTGCACCGCCGCCGCCGCGTCATCGGCGATCGCCGCGCCGGCTTCTTCGTAGTCGGCATCGGGAAAGAACGAGGCGGCGCCCGCGTCCTTTTCCACCACCACCTCGAAGCCCGGCGACGCCAATTCCTTCAGCGTCGCCGGCACCGCCGCCACCCGCGTCTCATGCGGCGCGGTTTCCTTCACAACAGCGAGTTTCATCGTTCCTCGTTCTCTTCTGGCGGGCGTTCTGGGCCGCCCCGCGTTTGATCTGCGCCGCCGGACTTTAGCCCGCCCATGCCGGGCGGAAAAGGGGGCGGCGCCTGTCTTGCGGACTGATGCGCGAAAAAATATGTGCGTCACCGGGACGCTTTTCCAGCCCTCCTTAACCACAAGGTAAGAACAGCCGTGTCAATTTGAGCCACGCTTCACGGCGGGGCCCGGGGGGAGCGGTCGGCCCGCGACGACAACCATCGGCACGAATCTTTTTGGAAAACAAGTGAGCATTCATGAGCAACGGCATTCTCATCGTTGAAGACGACCCGGT
>DRPD01000363.1 GCA_011374735.1 Thermopetrobacter sp. | reverse complement strand
TTCCCCGCCTGTCAATGATTGACAAGGCGGCGGCGCCGACTATATAGAGCGCGAGACGTTGCCCAGGTGGCGGAATTGGTAGACGCGCTGGCTTCAGGTGCCAGTGGCCATTAGGCCGTGGAAGTTCGAGTCTTCTCCTGGGCACCACTCCTGCCGCGAACATTCTCTCAACCTCTCAACGGACGATCCCAACCCGCGCAAGGGAACGCCCCCTGGCCGGTTTTGGCTTGGACAAAAGGGCGCGCGCGGCGCTATACCCTCCCCGTCATCAGGCGCAGCAACGGACGGAAGCGATGAGCATCAAACTCTACAAGGGCGACCTGCCGGCCGATCTCGACCTCGGCACGGAGGTGGCGGTGGACACCGAAACCCTGGGGCTGAACGTGTGGCGCGACAAGCTGTGCCTGGTGCAGCTGTCCGCGGGCGACGGCAACGCGGTGCTGGTGCAGCTGGACCGCGATACCTATGACGCGCCCAATCTGAAAAAGCTGCTGGGCGATCCCGGCGTGCTGAAGATCTTCCATTACGCGCGCTTCGACATGGCGGCGGTGAAACGCTGGCTGGGCGCCGATGTCGGCCCGGTGTGGTGCACCAAGATCGCCTCGAAACTGGTGCGCACCTACACCGACCGGCATGGGCTGAAGGATCTGGTGCGCGAAATGCTGGGCATCGACATGTCCAAGCAGCAGCAGAGCTCCGACTGGGGCACCCCGGTGCTGTCCGACGCCCAGAAGCAGTATGCCGCATCGGACGTGCTGTATCTGCACGAGCTGAAGATGCGGCTGGAGCAGATGCTGGCCCGCGAAGGCCGCGCCGAGCTGGCGCAGGCCGCCTTCGACTTCCTGCCCACCCGGGTGGCGCTCGACCTGGCCGGGTTCGGCGAGATGGACATCTTTTCCCATTCGTGAAAGCCCGCGCTGATGCCCAGCGACGCCATTCTCGACCGCCTGCGCAAGCTGCATCCCAGCCTGATCGATCTCTCATTGGGCCGGGTGGAGCGGCTGCTGGCGGCGCTGGGCGATCCGCACCGCCAGCTGCCGCCGGTGATCCATGTGGCGGGCACCAACGGCAAGGGCTCCACCATCGCCTTCATGCGGGCCATGGCCGAGGCGGCGGGCTTGAGCGTGCACGCCTTCACCTCACCGCACCTGATCCGGTTTCACGAGCGCATCGTCATCGGCGGCGAACCGATCGGCGAGGATCTCCTGGCCGACGTGCTGGAGGAATGCGAAGCCGCCAACAGGAATGAGCCGATCACCTTTTTCGAGATCACCACGGTGGCCGCCCTGCTCGCCTTCTCCCGCGCGCCGGCCGACTTGCTGCTGCTGGAAGTGGGCCTCGGCGGCCGGCTGGACGCCACCAACGTCATCGACCAGCCGGCCGTCAGCGTCATCACCCCCGTCGGCCTGGATCACCAGCACTTTCTGGGCGAGACGCTGGAAGAAATCGCCTTCGAGAAGGCCGGCATCATCAAGCCACGCCGCCCCGCCGTCGTGGGCGTGCAGGAAGACGCCGCCCACGCGGTGATCGCCCGGCGCGCCGAAGAGCTGAACGCGCCCGTTTTCGCCGCCAACCGTGACTGGCAGGCCTATGAACAGCACGGACGCCTCGTCTGGCAGAGTGAGAACGAACTGCTCGATCTGCCGCTGCCCGCATTGGCCGGGCGCTTTCAGATCGACAACGCCGGCACCGCCATCGCGGCGCTGCGGCAATTCGGCGATCGGCGCATCGACGAGGCGGCCATCGCCAACGGCCTGCGCCGCGCGCGGTGGCCGGGCCGGCTGCAACGGATCACCCGCGGGCGCCTGCGTGACTTGCTGAAAGAAGAAGACGAGTTGTGGATCGACGGTGGCCACAACGCCCATGGGGCGCGCGCCCTGGCGGCGGCGCTGGCCGACATGGAAGGCGACAGCGCGCGGCCGCTGGTGATGATCTGCGGGATGATGCGCCGCAAGGCGGCGGCTAAGTGGCTGGCCGCCTTCGCGGGGCTGGCGGCGGTGGCGGTCTGCGTGCCCATCCCGGGCCATGACAACGCCTGGCGGCCGGACGAGCTGGCGGACATGGCGCGCCAGGCGGGGCTGCCGGCGCGCCCCGCCGACAACCTCGAGGACGCCTTGCGCGGCGCGCATCAGGGCCGCGCGGAGCCGTTGCGCGTCGTCATCGCCGGATCGCTGTATCTGGCCGGCCACGCGCTGGCGCTCAATGATGCGGGGCTTGCCGAGATATAAAGACCCCTTTATATGCTTGCGCCAGAGCGTGGAGCCAACCTTCACCTGCCACAGGGAGCTTCGATCGGCATCATGGCGCGCAACGATTATCTGTTCACCTCCGAGTCGGTGTCCGCAGGCCATCCGGACAAGGTCTGCGACCGCATCTCCGACGAGATCGTTGATCTGTTCTTCTCCGAAGCGGCGAAGGAAGGCCACGATCCGGCCTCGGTGCGGGTGGCGGCGGAGACTCTAGCCACCACCAACAAGGTGGTGATCGCCGGCGAGACGCGCGGGCCTCAGAGCATCACGCCTCAGCGCATCGAAGAGCTGGCGCGCGCCGCGGTGCGCGACATCGGCTATGAGCAGGACGGCTTTCACTGGCGCGACATGGAGGTGAAGGTGCTGCTGCATGGCCAGTCGGCGGACATCGCGCAAGGCGTGGACGCGGCCGGCAACAAGGAGGAAGGCGCGGGCGATCAGGGCATCATGTTCGGCTATGCCTGC
>DRPD01000362.1 GCA_011374735.1 Thermopetrobacter sp. | reverse complement strand
GTAACGCGCCATTTCTATGGTGGGCCAGGGCCGCACGAGTGCGCACGTAACGCGCAAGATCAATGGCGGGCCGGGCCGCACGAGTGCGCGCGTAACGCGCCATTTCTATGGTGGGCCGGGGTCGCAAGAATGCGCGCGTGACGCGCATGAAAAGCGCCGCAAGCGAACAAACGACGCAACACGGGCATGATCCCATGACGCCGGATCGGCCGGGGCCGCGTGGCCCGCTGCGTCGCCACCCGCGCAATCATGCGCATCTCGCCCCCCGCGGGCGCGCTCACCTCTGCAGCCAGCGGCGCACCGCCCGCGCGCGGTGGCGGCTGACCGGCACCCGCCCGCCATCGCGCAACAGCAGAAAAACGCGATGCCCCTTCCGTTCCAGTGCCTGCGCCGCATCCCGCGCCACCCAGTGCGAACGATGGACCTGCATACCGTCCCTTCCCTCCAGCGCCTTCAGCGCGTCGGCGAAGCGCATCAGCATCATGTGGTTGCCCTTCGCCGTCGCCACCCGCACATAATGATCGGAAGCGCAGACATGAAGCACCGCCCCCCGCACCCGTGGCGGCAACCGCGACAGGAGGGGGCAAGCCTTCACCGGGGCCTCGCCGCGCGCCGGCGCCTTGTCCAACTCGCCATCAGAAGACGCCAGCAACTGCGGCAAGCCGAACTGCAGCGCCACCTTGACAACGGTGCCCACCCCAAGCACCTCCAGGAAGAGCTGCCAGAAGGCCGGAACCTCCGGATTCCCGCCGAAAAACAGCAGATTCATCCCCTGCACCACCAGCGACACGGCGAACACGGCGCTCAACAAGGCCGCCACATGCACCACGATCGGCGGCCCCATGCCCGCCGCGATCAGCCGCACCCGCAGGGAATAGGTGATGGCGCCGATGAAGAACGCCGCCGTGACCACCACCGCCCAGAACGGAATGCGCCCCAGCAACGGCAACGCGTCCATGGTGCCGAACGGCCCCGACAAGGCCGCCACCGCCACCACCAGCAACCACGTCACCAGGACCGTCGGATGACGCCAGAATGCGCGCACATCGCCCCGCACGGAACGCAGCAAAGAGCCATCGATACGCATTTCACGAATCCGTTGGAGCATTTCACGTATTTCACGTTGAGCGGTTGAATCCCCCGCCTAGAATAGTGTCCGAATCCTGCCGCTTTTGCAATGCGCGGTCCCACCGGGGGCCAGGTGGCGTGCATGCGGCGCCATGATGGCGCACCCACCTGCGGTGGATGGCGCAACACCGGGGGCCGGGGTCCGGCGATACGTCGCCGGGCCCCGAATTCATTCAGCGCACCCGCGCCGCGCCGACGTAATGATAGCTGACGAACTTCGGCCGCGGCAAAGCATAGAACCGCCGCATCTCCTCCACCGCGAACCCGGCTTCCTTGAGCAACCGCTCCATGTCGCGGTTGACGTTGCAGCCCCCGGCCAACCGCCTCCACACCGGATTCACCGCGTCCTGAACATGCGCCACCCGATGCTCGTGCGAGCGCCCGTGTTCGCACAGCAGCAGACGCCCGGACGGCTTCAGCACCCGCCGGAATTCGGCCAGCGCCCGGGCGATGTCGGGAATGGTGCAGCCGGTATAGGTCAGCAGCACCGTATCCACCGAGTCGTCCTCCAGCGGCAGTGCCTCCGCCGACCGCTCCAGGATGTCCACCGGCACCGCCGCGCGTTCCGCCCGCCGCCGCGCCAGCCGCACCATCTCCGCGCCCGGATCGACGCCGATGACGTGTTTCACCTTCGCCGGATCGTAAAGCCCCAGATTGCGCCCCGACCCGATGCCCGGCTCCAGCACCACCCCTTCCGCCCGTGGCACCACCTCGGCGCGCCTGCGCATGATCGGCCCCAGCCCGCACAGCCGGTCGGTCAGCGGCGTCAGCAACCACTTGTCATACCATCCTCCCATGCGCCCAAGCCTGCCCGCTTCACCCGCCTTGCGCAACGAAAAAAGCCGCGCTCACCCCCATGGCGGGAAGATGAGCGCGGCTGGCCCCCCCCCGGCGGTTCAGGACGGCGATCAGGCGTCCTGCGAGCCGGTCTTGCAGGTATTGATGCCGAGAATGGCGTTGATGCCGCAAAAGCCCACCAGGCCGGAAGCCAGCGGCACCACGCCGATCCAGCCCCACCACGCACCGCTGTAGAGCGCCCAGCCGATCAACGCCAGCCCGGCGACGATCCAGATGGCCCGTTGCGCACCGCCCATGTTGCATTTCATCGCGTTGTCCTCCGGTTGTTCGGTGATCGACACGTCATCCAGGAAAAGCGGAAGCCTCACTTCCATGAGAGGTAGGCTGCCGCACCGTGGATGCAACGTCAGTGATCGATGTTACATTGCGCCTTCAGCCAGCCGCCGCAGCGCCCCGGCATCGCGCAGGCGCACCGCGCCGCGCCGCAAGACAACCATGCCCTGCCGCTCGAAATCCTTCAGCAGCCGCGAGACGGCCTCGCGCGTCGATCCCAGCTGCGCCGCCATCTCCTGATGGGTCAGCGCCACCGTCTCTTCATCCCCGGCCCGCTTCAGCAGGAACCCGGCCAGTCGCGCATCCAGCCGCGCGAACGCCACTTCCCCCACCAGCCCCACCAGATCGCGCAACCGGGTGGCGAACGACGAGAACACGAAGCCGCGAAACGCCGGCAGCTCCGTCAGCAGCGCCTGAAACCGCTCCGCCGGGATCAGCAGCGCCGTGACGTCCGTTTCCGCCACTCCTTCGGCGTCATACACCTTGTCCGCCAGCAGCGCCGCCGTGGTCAGCACGCAGGTCTGCCCGCCACCCACCCGATACAGCAGGATTTCCCGCCCCGTTTCCGACAGCAGGAACACCCGCACCACCCCGTCCAGCACCACCAGGTAACGGGTGCAGGCGTCCCCCGGTGAAAACAGCGCCGTCCCGGCCGCCAGCCGCGCCACCTGCGCCGCCGCCAGCAGCGTCTCCCGCTCCGCCGCCGGCAGCGCCGTCAGCGCCGCCGCCGCGTCCGGGTATCGCGTCAGCATGGGATGCGGCGTGTCCATCATGGCCGCCAGCTTGGCCGATGAAGCCCCGCCGGCGCAAGCCCGGACGCTTCAGCGCCGCAGCTTCTCATGCAGAATGGCCGAGGACGTGCTGTGCTCGAACCGGTGGTGCTCGCCGGGGCGCACGTAACGCACCGCCTTGCGGGCCATCAGCGCCGCTTCGTGAAAGCCCGACAGGATCAGCTTCAGCTTGCCCGGATAGGTGCACACGTCGCCGATCGCGAACACGCCGGGCCGCGAGGTCTCGAACGCCGCCGTGTCCACTTCGATCAGCGGCCCCTTCATCTTCAGCCCCCAATCGGCGATCGGCCCGATCCGGCCGGCCAGCCCGAAGAACATCAGGCAGGCATCGGCCGCGATCTCGAACGTCTCGCCACCGTGCGCCGCCACCACCGCGTCCAGCCGCCCGTTTTCGCCCTTCAGGCCGCGGATCTGGCCCAGCCGGAAGTCCATCGCCCCGGCCTCCACCATGGCCCGCATCTTCGCCACGCTGGCCGCCGCCGCCCGGAACTCCTCGCGCCGGTGCAACAGGGTCAGCGAGGCCGCCTGTGGCGCCAGCTCGATGGCCCAGTCCAGCGCCGAATCGCCACCGCCGACCACGACGATGCGCTGGCCGTTGAACAGTTCCGGATCGCGCACCGCGAAGAACACCGACTTGTCCTCGAACGCCGGCAACTCCTTCAACGGCGGCTTCTTCGGCGCGATCAGCCCGCCGCCGGCCGCCACCACCACCACCTTCGCCGCCACTTCAAGGCCCGATGCGAAGCCCACCACGAAGCCGTTCTCCACATCGCCGGAGAGCGTTTGCGCCGCCTCGTTGAAATGGAATTGCGGATCGAACGGCGCCGCCTGGGCCAGCAGCCGTTCAGCCAGCGCGCCACCGGAGATTTCCGGGATCGCCGGGATGTCGTAGATCGGCTTGTCGGGATACAGCTCCACGCACTGCCCGCCGGCCCGCGGCAGGATGTCGGCCACCCGCGCCGCAACCCCGGCCATGCCCAGCTCGAACACCGAAAACAGCCCCACCGGCCCGGCGCCGACGATCAGCGCCTCGCTGTCGGGTCGGGCCGCCATCAGCCCTGCTGTTCGGGCACACGCACCGTCAACCCGTCCATCGCCGCCTCCACCTTGATCTGGCACGACAGCCGCGAGTTCTCACGCACGTCGAAGGCGAAGTCCAGCATGTCCTCCTCGGTCTCCGAACGCTCCAGGATGCCGGCGATCTTCTCCGCCCATTCCGGCGCCACGTAGACATGGCAGGTGGCGCAGGCGCAGGCCCCGCCGCAGTCGGCGTCGATGCCCGGCACCATGTGCTGCACCGCCGCCTCCATCACCGTCATGCCCTCTTCCGCCTCCACCTCGTGGCGCACCTCCTGCGGGTCGATGAAAATGATCTTCACCATGTGCGGGATAACCGTCGTTCGTTGCCGTCACGGGATCATGGCGCCTGGCGCGCCAGCACGTCAGGCTGCCCTATGGGCGAAGCCCGCCGCTTTGTCAATCGCCGCCGTTTTCAGGAATGAAATCGCGCCCGCGCCCCGGCCTATCGGGCTTCCGCCCGCATCGCCGCGCAGAAGGCCCGGGCCAGCTCCTCCAGCTCGTCAAGGCGCGCCCGCCCGGCCGCGTGGTCGCGCTCCAGCTCCTGGGCCAGCCGCGCGATGTCCACCGCCCCGACGGCCCGGGCGGAGCCTTTCAGGGTATGGGCCGCGAAATGCCACTCATCGGCGTTTTGCGCCGCGCGCAGGCCGCGCAACGTCTCGTCCATCTGCTCGCAGAACAGGGTGAGCAGCTCGCGCATAAGCGCCTCGTCGCCCATGGTGTAGCGTTCCAGGTGGCCATGGTCGATCAGGCTGTTCAAGCTCGCTGCCGGCCGGTTGCGCATGGGGTTGGCCTTCTCCATCCTGCGCCTGTGCGCCGCTGTCGGTGTGCGTGGCTGCATGGGGCGGCCCTTTCACGGTCATCATCTCACCACATGTTGATGAGCACATCGTTAACGACCGGCCCTGAACGCGCCCTGAACACCCCCTTCACCCTCCCTTCATGTTGACAATGGGCGGGCGGAATTGCTTTGCTGACGCAACATGGGACGGCGCGTTAACCATAGCTTCAGGTGATGCGGCGACACCGCCGGCCGGCGCGCTATGAATTGAACCGGGACAGGACAAGGCTTGGAGGGGCTGGCGCGGCACGTGAATGTGCGCGGACTTTCTCATCAGGACAAGGATGGCGTCGCCGGCCAGCGGCCGCTCGCAACGCCTCGCGCTTGCGCTCCCCTGAAACCCCGCCCGCCCCCGGATGACAACCGTTAGCGAGTGAGTTTGGAGACGATGGCGACACCGAACCAGGGCACGAACCGCAAGCAACCACGAGGCCGGCACCAGCCGCGCCCCGCCGCCGGCGCCATGCCGCGCCGCCCGCGCCGCCCGTCCACGGCGCCGTTCTGGGTGGCCTTCGCCGCCTCGCTGGTGTGGATCGCCGCCATGGCCATGACCTATCTGCCGGCCCTCATGAAGCTCGGCGACCCGTTCTCCGCCGCCGCCCTGCCGACTTTGGCCAACGCCGCCATGTCGCTGCTGCTGCCGCTGGCCCTGATCTGGGTGACGGCCTATTTCCTGTGGCGCGCCCAGGCGTTGAGCAACATGGCCCAGGCCCTGGCCCAGACCACGGCCCGCCTGATGAACCCGCAACGGGAGATGGAAGGCTTCGCCGCCGTCGGCCAGCGGCTCAACGACGAGATCGCCCTCCTGCACGCCGCCATCGAACAGTCCGCCCAGCGCGCCGAACAGCTGGAGCAGGTCGTCAACGGCCACATCCACGCCATCGACCAGACCTGGCGGGCCAATGAACAGCGCATCGCCATGCTGCTCAAGCAGTTGCAGGAGCAGAAGGCCGGCGTCGCCGCGCTTGGCCAGACCATCAGCGCCGACGCCGCGCCGGTGATCGATGGCATCGCCAACGCCGTGCAACAGCTCGATCAACTGGTGCGTGCCACCGCCGCCACCCTGGAGCGCCTCGACGGCGGCCTGAAAAGCACCGCCGGGGCGCTGGCCACCACGCTGAACGACGTCGCCACCCGCACCGAACAGGGCGCCGGCCAGCTGGGCCGGCAGGTGGCGCAATTGCAGCAGGTCACGGCGCAGATGGACGAGAAGACCCGAAGCGTCGTCGACGCCATCGCCGCGCAGGTGCGGGCCTTGCAGGAATCCCACGCCGATCTCGACCACAAGGCCGTCGCCTTCAGCCAGCACGTGGGCAAGATGCAGGAAACCCTCACCACCACGTTGCAAGGCGCCACCGCCCAATTGGGCCAGGCCAACGCCGAGGCGGCGCGCGCCATCACCGCCGTGGGCGAAAATCTGGCCGGCCATCTGCAACAGTCCACGGCCCAGGCCGCCTCGGTGCTGCAAGGCGCCGGCGACGAGATGTCCGGCCGCCTGCAGGAGCTGACCCGCGATCTCTCCGCCCGCATCGGCGCCGCCACCGAACAGGCCACGCAATCCATCGCCGGCGATTTCGACCGCGCCGCTGAGCGTCTGGCCGGCGACATCGACGCCACCTCCACCTCCGTGGCGCAGAAGCTGACCTCCGCCGCCGATACCATCGCCGCCATGCTGAAGGAGAACGCCGGCGGCATGGAGAAGATGCTGGAGGACTCCGCCGCCACCGTGTTCAGCCGCGTCACCGAGGCCACCGCCCAGATGACCGATCATCTGAAGGCCTCGACCACCGAACTCGCCGCGCAGGCGCGGACCATCACCGGCGATCTCGACCGGCGGCTGGCCGAGAACACCGACGCCATGACCGTGAAACTGCGCGACGCCACCCGTGATTACACCGAGAAGGTGGAAACCGTGGCCGGCGCCGTCACCGGCCGCCTGCAACAGACCGCCACCGAACTGACCGGCCGGCTGGAAGACACCACCACCACCCTCTCCGCCCATCTGCACGATTTCTCCGGCAAGATGTTCGGCCAGCTGGAGGACACTTCCACGGAGATCATCGGCAAGCTGGACGCCGCCGGCGCCGCCATGCGCGATCATCTGGAGGAAACCCAGGCGCTGCTTTTCAGCCGCATCGAGAGCGCCGCCGGCGACATCACGGCCCGTTACGAGGCGGCCAGCCGCCTGTTCGCCGAGAGCGCCGCCACCCTGGCCGTCAAGCTCGATGAAACCAGCGGCGGCTTCGCCGACACGCTCAATGACATTTCGGCCCGCCTGCTGACCAATCTCGACGACGCCGGCAAGACCTTCGACGAGCGGCTGCAAACCTCCGCCAGTGGCCTGCTGGGACGCATCGGCGACGCCACCGACACCATCGCCGGCGCGCTGGACGAGAAGACCGCCGCCGCCGCGGCGCGCTTCGAAGCCGGCGCCGGCCAGGTGATCGAGAAACTCGACGCCACCAATCAGGCCCTGCACGAACAGGGCACCCGCCTGAACGGCAAGCTGGAAGACAGCCTGGTGCGCTTCACCGGCCAGATGGCCCGCGCCGGCGAGGAAACCGTCGGCCGCCTCATCGCCACCGCCGAACAGCTCGACGAAAAGCTGCACGGCACCACCATCAAACTGACCGGCAAGCTGCAATCCACCGCGCAACAGGTGGCCGACACCCTGAAGGACATCAGCGGCGTCATCGGCGACGCCACCGCCCATCTCGACGCCGAGATCGAAGAGGTGCTGAAGCACCGCGGCAGCCTGTTCAACGAGGTGATCGACGAACTGACCACCCGCGCCGCCGACGTCGACGTGCTGATGAAGACCTACGTCTCCTCCCTCACCTCCTCTCTCGACGAGACCCAGCAGCGCGCCGAACAGCTGGCCCGGCTGGTGGTGGAGCAGGCCGAGGCCGGCGGCGAGACCCTGCGCCGCGAGATCGCCCATCTGGAGAAGCTGGCCGACGAGCATGTGGCCCGCGCCGCCCGCACCATCCGCGAACAGCACGACAAGCTGCTGCTCACCCTGCGCGACACGCTGGGCGGCTCCAGCCGCGACTTCACCGCCATCGTCGAGGAGCTGCACCGCACCGCCCAGCAGGTCATCCGCGAGGTGCAGGCGGTGCGTGGCGAGTTGAAGACGGCGCTGGTCGAATTGCCGGAGGAAACCCGCGACAACGCCGACAGGATGCGCCGCGTGGTGGCCGATCAGATCGCCGCGCTGAACGCCTTGGCCGAGGTGGTGAAGAAGCAGGCCGCCAGCATGGAGCTGGCCGGCCCCGGCATCTTTCTGGAACAGGCCGACGGGGCGCGGCACACGCCGCCGGCCGACGAGGAACATGTGTCCGCCGCCGCCATGAGCACGCTGGCCGGCATCGCCACCGGCACGCAAAAGCGCCGCCCGAAAGCCGCCGCGAAAAGCGGCGCGCTCAGCCCCCGGCACAAGCGGACCCTGCGCGAAACCGAGGAGCTGGTGGCCCAGGTCAACGCCGCCAGCCGCGATCTGGTGCACGTGCTGGACGGCGATCTGCCGCAAGAGCAGGAAGACCGCTGGCAACTGGGCGAGGCCGCCGTCTACACCAATCATCTCTACAAGCAGCGCGGCCAGCACATGACCGATGAGATCTCGCGCCGCTACGCGCAGGAAGCGCTGGTGCGCGAGAAGGTGGACGCCTATCTGCACGCCTTCGAGAAGCTGCTCGACACCGTGGCCCAGTCGCCCGGTGGTGACGATCTGGTCAACTCCTGCCTGGCCTCCGAGTCGGGCAAGGTCTACATGGAGCTGGCCACCGCCACCGGCCGCATCGGCAACGCCTGATACGGCGGCATCTTGAAAGGCGGCATCTTGAAAAAGGCCGCCACCCACCCCATATGGGAGGCGTTGTCAACGACCGGAGGCACCTTTATGACCACCCACATTTCTTCCGCTTCCAGCGGTTGTTCCACCAATTCGTCCAGGCGCGGCCACTCCAGGCGCGGCCACTGGACGCCGTTGGGCGTCATCGCCATGATCTTCGGCTTCATGATCAAGTGGTGGCTGGGCCTGCTCGTCATCGCCTACATCATCTGGGGCGGCCCGGTGGACGATCTCGTCGATGACCTGGCGAGCAAGATCAAGGGCCTGATGAAGCCCGCCGCCATGACCGGCTCCACCGGCAACGCCGCCTTCGACGACTACCGCGCCGAAACCCTGCGCCGGCTGGAGGAGGAGCGCCGCGAGTTCGAGGAATACCTGAGCAGGCTGCGCCAGGCCCGCGACCGCGAGGAGTTCGAGAAATTCATGGCCGAGCGCCACAAGAAGAAGCGCCCCGCGAAATAACCGCCGACGGCCATCACGCCAGACACCCATGCCGCCCGCTCAAGCCGGGCGGCATTTTCATGGCGCGTGGCCATCGCGCCGGCGAGCGGTTGCCCGTTCGAGGCCGGATTGTTGCCAAAAAGTCACAGCCGGGCAGGAAAAGCACCCCCGCCACCGCTGTGCGCTTGTCCCGCGCGCCGTCTTGCGTATGAATGGCCCTCAACAGACGCGCAAGCCACGGATTCGCGCGCCAGGCACAGAGGGGAAGCTGGGGGGCTTCCTTGAAAAAGGTCCGGTCCCTGGGGAGGGATCGGGCCTTTTCGCTGTCCTGCGGCATGCCGCTTTCCCCGCCGCCCGGTTCCGATTATCCTGCCACCTCCACCACGAAACCTGCTGGAGGAACGTCAGCCGATGCCGGACATTCCCGCCCACCTGTGGTCACTGGATTTCGACGCCCTGCCCGAGCCCATCGCCGCCGCCGCCTTCCCCACCGGCCCCGGCTATGCCCATGACGCCCCCATATCCGGCAAGGACTACAAACGCCGGCTGAAGAACCTGCATCTGGAGCTGGTCAAATTGCAACGCTGGGTGCGTGATAGCGGCCAGCGGCTGGTGATCGTCTTCGAGGGCCGCGACGCGGCCGGCAAGGGCGGCACCATCCGCCGCTTCACCCGCCACCTGAACCCGCGCCACGCCCGCGTGGTGGCCCTGCCCAAGCCCACCGAGACGGAGCGCGGCCAATGGTATTACCAGCGCTACGTCGCCCACTTGCCCACCGCCGGC
>DRPD01000361.1 GCA_011374735.1 Thermopetrobacter sp. | reverse complement strand
GCGCCGGCGCGCGCTGATTTCCGCCCTGCGAGTTGCCTTGCGCCACCGCCATATCTAGATTCCGCTCTGACACACGCGGAACGCATCCAGCGAGGAGCGCCCATGAGCCAACGCCCGGAGCACCCCTTCGCCAAATACGTGGCCATCCTGGGCCGCGGCAAGACCAGGCAGCGCCACCTGACGTTCGAGGAGGCGCGCGACGCCATGGCCATGATCCTGCGCCGGGAAACGGAGCCGGAGCAGACCGGCGCCTTCCTGATGCTGCTCAGGCTGAAGGAGGAAAGTCCCGAAGAGATTGCCGGTTTCGCCCGCGCCACCCGCGACGTTATGGCTCCGGCCATTCCGGCCGCCATCGTGCGGCCCGAATTCGATATCCCGTCCTACGCCGGCAAGCGCCGCCAGCTGCCGTGGTATCTGCTGGCCGCCTTCGCTCTGGCCGCGCAAGGGCGCAAGGTGTGCATGCACGGCGCGGAGGGCCACACCGCCGGACGTCTCTACATCGGTGAGACGCTGGCCGCCCTGGGCCGCCGCATGGCCGCCGGCTGGGACGCCGCCTCCCGCCAGCTGGAGCGCGACCACTTCACCTACATCCCGCTGACGGTGCTGCAACCGCGCCTCGATGAACTGATCAACCTCAAGCCCGTCCTCGGCCTGCGTTCGCCGGTCAACACCTTCACCCGGCTCATCAATCCGCTGGGCGCGCCGGTGATGATCAACGGCATCTTCCACCGCGGTTTTCTGGAAACCCACACCGGCGCCGCGCGGCGGCTGGACGAGCGGCGCTTCTCGGTGTTTCGCGGCGAGGGCGGCGAGCCGGAGCGCCGCGTCGGCAAGACCTGTGAGGTGGCCTACGTGAAAGACGGCGAGGAATTCCGCGAACGCTGGCCGGCCATGCTGGCAGAGCCGCGCGTGCCACAAGAGGGGGCGCTCGACGCGCGCCTGCTGGCCGCCGTGTGGCGCGGCGAGACGGCTCACGAATATGGGGAGGCCGCCGTCATCGGCACCCTGGCCGTCTGGCTGCGCACCGCCGGCGACGCCGCCGATATGGAAACGGCCACCGAGCTGGCCCGCGACCTGTGGCAGTCGCGCAATCCCGACTGGCTGCAAGCGGCCTGATCCACGGGATTCACCAAGCCGCCCCTTCATCTTTAAAAGTATTGATTGCACGATAAAAAATGCCTAGGCTGCGATCTATGCCCGCGCGCTGGTGATGCAAGCGGGGGCATGTCAATGCGTCAATGAATATTGATGTCAGTGAAATAAAGAGGGAGGTGAAACAGATCACCATGAAAAGGTTCACCACACTGGCGGCCGCCGCCGCCGTTGGCCTCGCCGCCATGAGCCTGGCGGCCAGGGCCGACGTGACCATCGCCACCGCCGGGCCGATGACCGGCCAGTATGCCAGCTTCGGCAAGCAGATGAAGAACGGCGCCGAAATGGCGGTCAAGGACATCAACGCCGCCGGCGGCGTCAACGGCGAGAAGGTCGTGCTCAAGGTCGGCGATGACGCCTGCGACCCGAAACAGGCCGTGGCCGTGGCCAACAAGTTCGTCGGCGATGGCGTGAAGTTCGTGGCCGGCCATTTCTGCTCCGGATCCTCGATCCCGGCTTCGAAGGTCTATGAGGAGGAAGGCATCGTCATGATCTCGCCGGCCTCCACCAACCCGAAGCTGACCGACGAGGGCGGGCCGAACGTGTTCCGCGTCTGCGGCCGCGACGACCAGCAGGGCAAGACCGCCGCGGAATTCATCGCCAAGACCTTCCCCGACGCCAAGGTGGCGATCTTCCATGACAAGACCGCCTACGGCAAGGGCCTGGCCGACGAGATGCGCAAGCGCTTCCACGAGCTGGGCAAGAAGGAGGCCATGTATGGCGCCTACACCGCCGGCGAGAAGGACTATTCGGCGCTGGTGTCGAAGCTGAAGCAGGCCAAGATCGACATCCTGTATCTGGGCGGCTACCACACCGAGGCCGGCCTCATCGTGCGCCAGATGCGCGATCAGGGCATGAAGACCCGCCTGATGTCCGGCGACGCGCTGGTGACGCAGGAATACTGGGCCATCACCGGCCCGGCCGGCGAGGGCACCCTGATGACCTTCTCGCCCGACCCGCGCAAGAGCCCGGCCGCCGCGGAGGTGGTGAAGAAGTTCGAGGCCGCCGGCATCAATCCGGAGGGCTACGTGCTCTACACCTACGCCGCCATCCAGGTCTGGAAGCAGGCCGCCGAGGCCGCCAAGAGCACCGACCCGGCCAAGGTGCTGCCGGCCTTGCAGTCCGGCAAGTTCAAGACCGTGCTGGGCGAGCTGTCCTTCGACAAGAAGGGTGATGTCAGCCTGCCGGGCTACGTGGTCTATGAATGGAAGAACGGCAAATACGATTACTACAAGAAGTGATCGCGCCTGATCCTTCATGACGAACCGGCCCGCCGGAGCGCCCCTCCGGCGGGCCTTTTCATGTGCCGTCATGGGTTACGGAAGCGGCCGGGGCGGGATAATAGCATGGTTTGCGGAACGGGATGACGTCTTGACCCCCCTTGTGCCTTGGCCGATCATGGCTCCATGAAAGCCGTCGCCCCCCAGACCGGAACGCTCATCGACCCGTTCGGGCGCGCCGTCACCTACCTGCGCGTCTCGGTCACCGATCGCTGCGATTTCCGCTGCCGCTATTGCATGGACGAGCACGTCGCCTTCCTGCCCAGGCGGGACATCCTGTCGCTGGAGGAGATCGACCGTATCGCCGGCGCGTTCATCCGTCTTGGCGTGACGAAAATTCGCCTCACCGGTGGCGAGCCGCTGGTGCGCCGCGATGTCATGTGGCTGATCGAACGCCTGGGCCGGCGCGTGCATGACGGCGCGCTTGCTGAACTGACGCTCACCACCAACGGCTCGCAGCTGGCCCGCCACGCCGCCGCCCTGGCCGCCGCCGGGGTGCGCCGCATCAACGTGTCGCTCGATACCCTGGATGCTCAGAAGTTCGCCCATATCACCCGCCGCGGCCGCCTGCGGCAGGTGCTGGACGGCATCGCCGCGGCGAAAGACGCCGGCCTGCATGTGAAGATCAACACCGTGGCGCTGAAGGAGTTCAACGAGGACGAGCTGCCCGGCCTCATCGCTTGGGCCCATGAACGTGGCTTCGCCATCACGCTCATCGAAACCATGCCCATGGGCGAAGTGGGGGCCGACCGGGCCGATCAATACCTGCCGCTCTCCGTGGTGCGCGAGCGTTTGGAGAAACGCTGGACGCTGGACCGCGAGGAGTTCTCCACCGGCGGCCCGTCGCGCTATTGGCGGGTGGCCGAAACCGACGGCCGGTTGGGCTTCATCACCCCGTTGTCGGCCCACTTCTGCGATGCCTGCAACCGCGTGCGGCTGACCGCCACCGGCCAGCTGTTCATGTGCCTGGGCCAGAACGACAAGGCCGATCTGCGCGCCGTGCTGCGCGCCGGGGCCGGCGATGCCGAACTGGAAGGCGCCATCCGCGCCGCCATCGCCCGCAAGCCGAAGGGCCACGAGTTCGCCATTTCCCGCCACCGCATCGGTGGCAAGATGCCGCGCACCATGAACGTCACCGGTGGTTGAAAGGGGCCTTTGTCCTAAGCCGCGGCTTTGCCTATACTGAGAGGGTCAGGCTGGCCTCAGGAGGGGTGCGACATGCGATTGGACGACGAACAGGAAAGCCACAACGTCGAGGATCAGCGCGGCCGTGGCGGTTTCGGCTTCCCCGGCGGGCGCGGCGGTTTCGGATTTCCCGGCGGCATGGGGCGGCGCGTGCGCATCCCCGTCGGCCGCCGCGGCGGCGGCATGGGGCTGGGCGGCCTGCTGGTGATGTTGCTCATCGCCTGGCTGCTCGGCATCAATCCGCTCAACATCATCACCGGCGGCGGTGGCGGCCTGGCACCCCCCGTCCAGCGCGACGTGCCGACCCGCCAGCTGCCACCGGGCAGCGGCCAGGCCACCCGCAACGACGCCGCCAAGGTGTTCGCCGCCAAGGTGCTGGGCACCACGGAGAGAACCTGGGCGCGCGTCTTCCGCGACCAGCTCGGCCGCCGCTACGAAGCGCCGAAGATGGTGTTGTTCTCCGGCTTCGTGCGCTCCGCCTGCGGCACGGCGTCGGCCGCCATGGGGCCGTTCTACTGCCCGCGCGATTCCAAGGTGTATATCGACCTGTCGTTCTTCAACGACATGCAGCGCAAGCTGGGCGCGCGCGGCGATTTCGCCCAGGCCTACGTGATCGCCCATGAGGTGGGCCATCATATCCAGAACCTGCTTGGCATCGCCAAAAAGGTGGCCAACGCCCGGCGCAGCCTGCCCAAGGCGTCGGCCAACGCCCTGCAGGTGCGCATGGAGTTGCAGGCCGACTGCCTGGCCGGCGTGTGGGGACGCCACAACAAGCACTTGCTGGAGCGCGGCGACCTGGAAGAGGCGCTGAACGCCGCCGCCGCCATCGGCGACGACAGGTTGCAACGCCGCTCCCAGGGCTACGTGGTGCCGGAAAGCTTCACCCACGGCACCTCCGCGCAGCGGGTGCGCTGGTTCCGCCGCGGTTTCGACAGCGGCGACATCCGCGCCTGCGACACCTTCAACGCCCGCAACCTGTAGGGCAGGGTGCTTTCCAACATCACCCTCTCGCCACGCCGCCTCTCCATCTGGCACGGCGCTTCGAAGTCCCGTGCCCCCGCCCAACCACTTGCTTATCCTCTGGGTGGTTGGGCGGGGGCGCGGGACGAAGAAGGCTTGAAGAGCACCGATCTTCAAGCCGACAAGCGCGCGACCGCGCGCCGGCCGAAGGCCGCGCCCGCTTAAGGCGCAAATTGCGCGGACGCGCAATTTGCTTGCCGTGAGCGAAAACAAAGAGTCCGATTTTGCGAACCCTGCGAAGCAGGGACTCGCAAAATCATCTGAAACAGATCAATAGGCCCGCACCACCAGCCGCCCGCTGGCCTGATACAGCTCGAGGCGGCTTTGCGCCAGCGCGTTGCGCAGTTGCGGCAGCTGAAGATTGCTGCGCAGGCCGATGACCGCATGATCCGGCCCCAATGAGCGCACGTCCACCGCCTGCACCCCCGGCGTGGAAAGCAACCGGGCGCGGATCGCCTGCCACTGGCGCAGCGAGTCGAACGCCACCACCACGGTGCGCCAGGTCAGCGCCGCCTGCCGGGCGCGTTGTGCGGCCCGTGCCCGCGCCTCCTTGCGCAAGCGTGCCAGCACCTTCTGGCGCCACTTCATGGTCATGATGTCCACAAACCGGTGCGCCGCCGTTTGCGCCGCCGCCGCCAGCCCCCCGGCGGCGCCATCATAGGTCTTGTCGAAGGCCACGTTGCCCCCCGGCGCCCTGCCGCTCATGGTGGCCCGCAAGACGGCCTCGCCCACCGGTTCGGCCACGGTGACGAGCACGTGGCGCACGTCATAGCGGTTCTTCAGCGCCTCCAGCCGCTCCTCGTCCAGGGCCAGCGCCTGCGCCGCGCTGATGGTCTGCTGGTCCGTTTCGTCCCCGGCCGCCACGATCACTGGTTGCAAGGCATGCTCGTCCTGCGCCGCCAGCCATGCCTTGCGCCACGGATTGTCGCCCCAGATTTCCACCATCCCGTCCGCCGTGCGCCACAACGGCACGATCAGCACCGGCGGCGCCTTTTGCGTCACCACCGCCACCCGCGCCTTGCGCAACAGGGCGCGCACCCTC
>DRPD01000360.1 GCA_011374735.1 Thermopetrobacter sp. | reverse complement strand
GCTATCGCAAGGCGGTGCGGCTGATGGATCTGGCCGAACGGTTTTCCATGCCGGTCATCACCTTCGTGGACACCGCCGGGGCCTATCCCGGCGTCGGCGCGGAGGAACGCGGCCAGGCGGAGGCCATCGCCCGCTCCACCGAGCGTTGCCTGTCGCTGGCCGTGCCCATCGTCTCCACCATCATCGGCGAGGGCGGCTCCGGCGGGGCCATCGCCATCGCCACCGCCAACAGGGTGCTGATGCTGCAACACGCCATCTATTCCGTCATCTCGCCCGAAGGCGCCGCCTCCATCCTGTGGCGCGACGCCGCCAAGGCGGAAGAAGCGGCCAGCGCCCTGAAGCTCACCGCCCGCGACCTGCTTCAGCTGGGCGTCATCGACGAGATCATCGAGGAGCCGGTGGGCGGCGCCCATCGCGATGCGGAAAAGACCATTGCCGATGTCGGCGCGGCCATCGACAAGGCGCTTCAGGAGCTGGCCGGCATGGACGGCGAAACCATCCGCAAGCACCGCCGCGACAAGTTCCTGTCCATCGGCCGCAATCTGTAAGAGGATCGAGAGGAACCCGCCATGACCCTGGGCCCCGTCGGCCGGAAGATGGAAAAGCTCCTGCGCGACGCCTTCGCGCCGGAGACGCTTCGGATCATCGACGATTCCCACAAGCACGCGGGCCATGCCGGCGCCCACCCGGAAGGCGAATCCCACTTCACCGTCAACATCGTCGCCGCCGCCTTCGCCGGCAAGTCGCTCATCGAGCGCCACCGCATGGTCAACGACGCGCTGGCCGATCTGCCGCGCGAACGGGTGCACGCCCTGTCCATTTCCGCGAAGGCCCCCGGCGAATAGGCGTCACCCCTCACCGCCGCCGCAGATATTTCGGAATGACGTGATCGGGCATGGCCACATCCGGCAGATTGCGCACATCCGCCTCCACCTCTCCGGCCACTTCCCGCACCGGCACGACACCCGCCCAGATGGGCAGGTCATAGTCTTCTTCTTCGTCCTGCACCGGCCCCGTCGCCACCTTGGCCGACGCCTCACTGAGCGGCAAACGCAGCACCGCGGTCGCCTTCAGTTCCTTCTCATTCATCGGCCGCAACGTCTGCCAGCGGCCGGGAAACAGGCTTTCGATCATGTCTTCGAGCGCCGCCGCCTTTTCCTCCGCCGGCACGCGTTCGGCCCGGCCATGAACCATCACCGAGCGAAAGTTGAGCGAATGATGAAAGGCCGAACGGGCCAGCTTCCAGCCTTCGAGGATCGAAACCGTCAGGCAGACGGGATTGCCGGCCGCGGCGCGCAGCGTGCGCGAGGCGGAAGAACCGTGGAAATACACATGATCCCCGTGCCGCCATTGCAACGTGGGAATGACCACCGGCGCGCCGTCGAGCACGGCGGCCACAAGCGCCAGCGGCTGGGCGTCGAGAATGGCGTCGATGGTGGCGCGGTCATAGGCGGCCTTGTGCGCCGCGCGCCGCAGACGGGCCCGATCGGAAGGCGGCGGGGTGGTCATGGGGCGGCCTTTCGTTCATGTTGCGACACATGTTCCCGAACGGGCGATAAGCCGCACCGCCTTTCGTG
>DRPD01000359.1 GCA_011374735.1 Thermopetrobacter sp. | reverse complement strand
TCGCCCGCTGGCCGGATGTTCGGGCGCTCGCCGCTGCGCCGCTGGAAGAGGTGCTGGCCGCCTGGGCCGGGCTTGGCTATTACGCCCGGGCCCGCAATCTGCACGCCTGCGCGCGGGTGGTGGCGGGGGAATTGAACGGCCGCTTTCCCGACAGCGTGGCGGCATTGCGGCGCCTGCCCGGCATCGGCCCCTATACGGCGGCGGCCATCGCCTCCATCGCCTTCGGCGTGCCGGTGGTGGCGCTCGACGCCAACGTGGAGCGGGTCATGGCCCGCCTGTTCGCCATCGACACGCCATTGCCGGCCGGCAAGCGGGAGATTGCCGAAGCGGCGCGGGCGTTGATCCCCAAGGAGCGCCCCGGCGACTTCAATCAGGCCGGCATGGATCTGGGCGCCACGGTCTGCCGCGCCCGTAACCCGCGATGCGACGCCTGCCCGCTGACGGCCCATTGCCTGGCGCATCGGCGCGGCATCGCCACAACACTGCCACGCAAGGCGGCGAAGAAGCCGCAGCCGGTGCGTCGAGGGAACGCCTACTGGATCGAGCGCGCCGACGGGGCGGTGCTGCTGCGCCGCCGCGCGCCGCGCGGCATGCTGGGCGGCATGGTGGAAATTCCCTCAAGCGGCTGGGACGGCGAGGCGGCGCCGTGGGGCGAGGGCGCGCCATTCGGCCTGCCGTTCGCGGCGCTGGATGCGCCGGTGCGTCACCTGTTCACCCATTTCGCGCTGGACTTGACGGTGTGGCGGGCCGACCGGCCATTGCCGATGGATCATGCCTTGCCCGATGGCTTCTTCTGGCAGCCGCGCGAGGAACTGGAGGAGGCCGGGCTGCCCACCCTGATGCGCAAGGTCGTCAGGCGGGTTCTTTCATCCGCGCCCTGACCTGCTGGCGCAGCAGGTCGATGGGGATCAGCCGCCCCTTGCGCCGCACGTGCCAGAACGTCCAGCCATTGCATGCCTGCTGGCCCTGCACCAGCGCGCCCAGCTTGTGGATGGAGCCGGTCGCGTCGCCGCTGGCCAGCGAGCCGTCGGCGCGCACCTTCGCGGCGATGCGCCCGGTGGGGTCGTGCAGCGTCTCGCCGATTTTGATCAGCCCCGCCTCGATCAGCGCCCCGAACGGCACCCGCGGCAGGGCGCGCTTGCCTTCGCTCACCTGCAGGGCCTGTCGCGGCAGCGGCCTGATGGCGGCGATGCGCCGCCGGGCCGCCTCGGCATAGGCCGGATCGCGCTCGATGCCGATGAAGCGCCGCCCCAGCCGCCGGGCCACCGCGCCGGTGGTGCCGGTGCCGAAGAACGGATCGAGGATGACGTCGCCGGGCTTGCTGCTGGCCAGGATGACCCGGTGCAGCAGGCTTTCCGGTTTCTGGGTCGGGTGCAGCTTCTTGCCCGCCTCGTCCTTCAGGCGCTCCGCGCCGGTGCAGATCGGCAACAGCCAGTCGGAGCGCATCTGCACGTCGTCGTTGAACGCCTTCATGGCCTGATAGTTGAAGGTATGGCGGCTTTTTTCGCTGCGCGCCGCCCAGATCAGCGTCTCATGGGCGTTGGTGAAGCGCCGGCCGCGGAAATTGGGCATCGGATTGGTCTTCAGCCAGATCACGTCGTTGAGCAGCCAGAAGCCCAGATCCTGCAAGGCGGCGCCGATGCGGAAGATGTTGTGATAGGAGCCGATCACCCAGAGCGCCCCGTCGTCCTTCAGCACGCGGCGGCATTCGGCCAGCCAGGCGCGGCTGAAGGCGTCATAGGCGGCGAACGAGTCGAACTTGTCCCAGTCGTCGCTGACGCCATCGACGCGCGACTGATCGGGCCGGGTCAGACCGCCGCCCAGTTGCAGGTTGTAGGGCGGATCGGCGAACACCAGATCGACGCTGCGCGACGGCAGCAGGCGCAGCTCGGCCAGGCAGTCGCCCACCAGCACCTGATCCAGCAACGGCTCCAGATCGCGTTTGTGCTCCGCACCCATACGCCACGCACTCCCTTGTCCGAAAGATTGCGGACAAGAATGAAGCAGCGGGACTCGCGGGTGAATCGCGAAGCGTTTTGTTGGTTAACGCGGCAAG
Source organism: Thermopetrobacter sp. (assembly GCA_011374735.1). Taxonomy (GTDB): domain Bacteria; phylum Pseudomonadota; class Alphaproteobacteria; order Rhizobiales; family Aestuariivirgaceae; genus Thermopetrobacter. Next base: position 3,613 of record DRPD01000359.1, on the reverse strand, counting down.
ACGGCGCGCACCGGGGCGTAACTCTTGCGGTGCGCCGCGCAGGGGCCGAGGCGGACGAGCGCCGCGCGGTGGGCGGCGACGGGATAGCCCTTGTGGGAGGCGAAGCCATAGCCGGGATGCATGGCGTCCAGTTCCTCCATCAAGCGGTCGCGCGTCACCTTGGCGACGATGGAGGCGGCGGCGATGGACAGCACCTTTGCGTCACCCTTCACCACCGCATCGGCGCGGCAGGGCAGGTCGGGCGCGAACTTTCCGTCAACGTAAGCGTAAAGCGGTGCCGGGCCGGGCAGGGCGGCGAAGGCGCGGGCCATGGCCAGCAGCGTGGCGTGATGGATGTTCAGCCGGTCGATCTCCGCCGCGCTGGCCTGCCCGATGCCGATGGCGGCCACCTCTTGCAGTTCGGCCAGCAGCCGGGCCCGCGCCGCCGCGGAGAGTTTCTTCGAATCCGCCAGCCCGGCCGGAATGGCGGCCGGATCGAGCACCACGCAGGCCGCCACCACCGGCCCGGCCAGCGGCCCGCGCCCCGCCTCGTCGATGCCGCAGACGGGGGAAAGGCCGCGCGCCATCGCCCGCTGCTCCAGTGTGAAATCCGGTCTGTCGGCCGCCGTCACCCGCATGGGCCGGATGGTGCCGCCCGCCACCGATTCGGGCAAGCGTGGGACGAGCATCTGTGGACAGCTTCAATCGGCGGGGCCGCGTTTTCACGGGTTCACCAGACACAGCATCACCACCGTCCGATTCCCCTGGCTGCCACCGCTGCTCACCGCAGCCTCACGGGCCATTGAGCGGGTCATGCTTGCTCAGTCCAGCAGCCCCGGCAGCGGCGGCTGGTCGGGGTCGTCCGGCGGCACCCGGAAGGCGGCGGTGTCGAGACGCGCCCGCCGCGCATTGAGCCCGAGGCGGCGGCAGGTCAGCTCGAAGCGCCGCCCGATCAGCCATGCATAAGGCCCCACGCCGCGCATCCGCGCGCCGAAGCGGGAATCGTTGTCGCGTCCGCCGCGCATGCCCTGCACCAGCTTCATCACCCGCCGGGCGCGGCCCGGCGCATGGATGTTGAGCCATTCGCGGAACAGCCCCGAAATCTCCAGCGGCAGCCGCAACATGACGTAACCGGCTTCCTTCGCCCCGGCGGCATGGGCGCGCGACAGGATGCGCTCCAGCTCGTGATCGGTCAGTCCCGGAATGACCGGCGCCACCATCACTGCCACCGGCACGTTCGCTGCGGCCAGATCGTGAATCACCCGCAGGCGGCGCGCCGGCGTGGCGGCGCGCGGCTCCAGGGCTCGCGCCAGCCGGTGATCGAGGGTGGTGATGGACACCGCGACACGCACCAGCCGCCGCCTGGCCAGCCGCGTAAGCAGGTCGAGATCGCGCAGGATCAGCGCCGACTTGGTGATGAGATTGACCGGCTGGCGGAACCGCTCGGCCACCTCCAGCAGGCGGCGGGTCAGCCGGTAGCGCCGCTCGATGGGCTGATAGGCGTCCGTATAGGCGCCGATGCCGATCGGCGTCACCCGCCAGCCCGGCGCGGCCAGTTCGGCGCGCAGCAATTGCGGCGCGTTGACCTTCGCGGTCAGCTTCGTCTCGAAGTCCAGCCCCGGCGACAGCCCCAGATGCGCGTGGCCGGGCCGCGCGAAACAGTAGATGCAGCCATGCTCGCAGCCGCGATAGGGATTGATGGAATGGGAGAACGGCACGTCCGGCGAGTTGTTGCGCGCGATGATGCGCCGCGCCGTCTCCTCGCGCACCTCGGTGGCGATGGATTGCGCCGCCAGTTCGTCAAGGATGCCCCAGCCATCATCGGCCGCCTCCACATGCTGCGCCTCGTAGCGCCCGGCCCGGTTGGAGCGCGCCCCCCTGCCCTTCAGCGCCCGCGCCAGCGGGATGACCGTCCCCGCCTCATCAGGCGTCAGCAACGGCCCGGCCGCATCGGCCAGCCCGCCCGCCGCTTGCCATGAGGGTTTGTCTCTCCTGCCGCTCATACCCGGCAGGATACGTCATTAACAAGAACAAATCAAGAACAAACGGCTTCAAAACGACTTCAAGCCGTCCGCGCCTCGCCGCGCAGGCCCAGCAGGCGGGCCAGGGCGGCCAGCCGTTTCTCCACCGCCTCGCCGGCAAGCGCCGCGTGATCCCCCGTCAGATGCAGCGCCAGCGCGCCGTCCTCGATGGTCAGGCGTATGTCCGGCAGCACGCCGGGCATGGCCGCCGACAGGCCGTAGGCCAGCCGGAACAGGGCGGCCAGCACGCGGGCGCGGCGGATCGCCTTGTCGTCCACCAGCGCGGCGATCTCCGGCGGCGGCGTGGCGCCCGGGCCTTCGTAGCGAAACAGCACGGTAAGCGCCAGAAAGGCCCGTGAGTAATGATCGACGCCGGTGAAGCTGGCCTGGCTGACGATGGTGAAGCTGCGCGCCCCGCGATAGTCCGGGTTGGCCCGCCAGCCGATGTCGGCCAGCATCGCCGCCGCGTGGCGCAGCCTGGCCCAGCGCCGGGTGCATTCCAGCCCGCCCGGCGCGCACAATTGTTCTGAGAACGCGCACAGCTCCAGCTCGTGCAGCGGCGAGCGGGCGTAGCGCCGCGCGAAGTCCCAGCACGCGGAGAGCAGCGGATCGGCCTTGCGCCGCTTCTTCGGCAATTGCGCGAACAGCACCCCCTCGCGCACCCCGTGGATGGAGAACACCAGATTGCGCGCCCCGCTGTTGGCGAAGATGCGGTTCAGCACCCGCGCCGCCAGCGGCATGGTCTCGGCCCGCTTCTCGCCGATGCCGGCCAGCCGCACGATCTCTTCCGGCGTCATCGCCGCCACCTGTTCGGTCAGCCGTAGCGCCTCGTGGCGCGGGATGGAATATTGATGGGTGATGCGCAAGGGATAATCGGTCTGCGCCATGTGGATGCGGGCCAGATTGCGCCACGCCCCGCCCACCGCGTAGAAGGCGCGCGATTGCAGCTTTTCCAGCACCGTCGCGCCGGCCAGCCGCTGATCGATCAGGGCGCCGGCCGCCGCCGCCTCGCCGCCCGTCTCGTCGGCCAGCCGCAAGGGGCCCAGCGGCAGGGTGACGCCGGGTTTGGCCTTGCCGCCCTTCACCCGCACCAGCTCCAGAGAGCCGCCGCCCAGATCGCCCACCACGCCGTCGGCGTCGGGAATGCCGGCCAGCGTGCCCAGCGCCGCGTAGCGCGCCTCCTCCGGCCCCGACAGCACCGAGATCGGCGCCCCCAGCGCCGCCACCGCGGCGCGGATGAAGTCGGGCCCGTTGTCCGCCTCGCGCGCCGCCGCGGTGGCGAAGGCGAACACCTTCTTCACGCCCATCCGCGCGGTGAGCGCGCCGAAGCGCCGAAGCGCCGCCAGCGCCCGTTCCACGCCGTCCGGCGACAGGCGGCCGCTGGCGGCCAGACCCCGGCCCAGCCCGGCCAGCACCTTTTCGTTGAACATCGGCGCGGCGGCCCGGCGCAGGCCGTCATAGACCACCAGCCGCACCGAGTTGGAGCCGATATCGACCACCGCCACCGGCTTGATGCGCGGCCGCTGAAGATGATGCAGGCCGTCGATGACGAAATCGGCCAACCCCTCGAAGTGAAGCGTGTCGCTGCTGCCGGCGTGCATCCGCTCTCCCCG
>DRPD01000358.1 GCA_011374735.1 Thermopetrobacter sp. | reverse complement strand
TCGGCGCGGCGGCGAAGGGGCAGAACACGGTGACGGTCATCGATCTGGCCGCGAAAAAGGTGGTGAAGGGAATCGCCACCGGTTCGCGCCCCAAGCACCCGCTGGTCAGCCCCGACGGCAAGTGGGTGATCGTCAACCACTGGGGGCTGGACGATTGCAAGCTGAAGGTCAGCTTCATCGCCACCGCCACGGACAAGGTGGAAAAGGAGGTAAACCTGAAGGTTTCCACCTGCGAGCCGAAGGGCGTGGCCTCCATGCACAATGGCTGGAGCACCGACTCGCGCTATGCCTTCACGGTGGATCGAGTGGACAACGAGTTCGTGGTCATCGACACGAAGGACTGGAGCACGCAATCGTTCAAGCTGCCTTCCAAGCCGCACTACACGGTGCCCAGCCACGACGGCAAGGAAGTCTGGGTGGTGGTGGAAGGCGTGGACAAGGCCAACCCGCCCAAGGCCATCGTGTATGAAGTGGGCAGCTGGAAGAAGCTGGCCGAACTGGCCCTGCCGCTCACCAAACAGCCCTGCGTGGAGGGCCACCACGGCAATTTCACCCAGGACGGCAAGTACTTCTTCCTGCTCAACCGCTGCGGCGGCAAGAACAAGATCGGCAACGAGGTGGCGGTGTTCGACGCCGCGGCGAAGAAGCTGGCGGCCGACATTCTTGTCGGCTCCACCGGCGTCGGCCACGCCTACAACACGCCGGACGGCAAGTATGCCGTCATCACCAACTACGGCAACAACGTCATCTCGATCATCGAGACGGGCAGCTGGAAGCTGGTGAAGGACATGACCATCGGCAAGGGCCGCATGGGCCACATCGCCTTCACCAAAGACGGCAAGTGGGGATACGTCTCCAACAATCAGGACGGCATTCTCTACAAGGTGGATGCCACGAAATGGGAGCTGGTCGGGCCGGTGAAGACCGGCACCGGCAAGGGCGCCGGCCAGGTGCTGAATGTCTGGACGCCGGTATTCGAAGAGCTGCCCTGACCCCTGCCCCATGCACCATGCGGGCGGTGCCCCCGGCGCCGCCCGTTTTTCCTTGCATGGCGCGCCGTTTGGCGCTAAGGGAGCGCCGTTCGCTCCGGTCGGAGGCCGGCGGCGGGGCCGTTTGCGGTTCGCGTGCGGCAGGGAATATCCCGTCCCGTCGGAGGGTCTTCGCTTTTTGCAGGTTCCTGTTCGGCCTTTCCGGGGCCGCGGGAAGGCTTGGCGCCGGAGGAACGATGGGAGAGCCATCCCCGAACCGGGGTGTCCTTCCCTGCCCCCTGCCCCCACAATACGGGCGGTTGGCAGGGAGTAGGGAAGGACCTTCAGAACCGGGATTGAACGGCCATCCTCATCCCCTGCCAACCGCCACCAGGTGGTTGACGGGAACTAAGGCAAGGCCATCCCTGCGCCCTGCCAACCACTTACCCACAATACGGGTGGTTGGCAGGGCGTAGGGATGGTCTTCAGAACCAACCATGAAACATGCGGTTGGCAGGGGATGAGGATGGTCTTCAGAACAAGATGGACTTGACTCCTTCCCTACCCCCTGCCAGCCGTCACCCCCACAATACGGGCGGCTGGCAGGGGGTAGGGAAGGACCTTCAGAACCGATCAGAAAAGAAAGGCCGAACCAACATGCCCTATTACGAACACGTGTTCCTGATGCGTCAGGATCTGGCCCCGCAGCAGGTGGAGGCCATCATCGACCAGCACAAGAAGATCGTCGAGGACGCCGGCGGCCAGGTCGCCAAGGTGGAGAGCTGGGGTCTGCGCACCCTGGCCTATCGCATCCGCAAGTATCGCAAGGCCCACTACGTGCTGCTCAACATCGACGCGCCGGCCGCCGCCATTCAGGAGCTGGAGCGCATCGAGAACCTGTCCGATGACGTGATCCGCTTTCTCACCGTGCGGGTGGACGAACTGGAGGAAGGCCCCTCCGCGATGATGCGCCGCGACGAGCGCGGCCGCGGCCCGCGCCGCGACGGCCGTGGCCCGCGCCGCGACGAGCGCCCCGCCCCCGCCGCGAAGAAGGAAACCGCCGAAGCGAAGGAGGCCGAATGATGCGCCGTCCGTTTTTCCGCCGCCGCAAGACCTGTCCCTTCTCGTCGGACAATTCGCCGAAGATCGACTACAAGGACGTCAGGCTGCTGCAACGCTACATTTCCGAGCGCGGCAAGATCGTGCCCAGCCGCATCACCGCCGTGTCGGCCAAGAAGCAGCGCGAACTGGCCAGGGCCATCAAGCGCGCCCGCATCCTCGGCCTGCTGCCCTTCGTGGTGAAGTGAGGAAATGCTGTCCCGCTCCCCCTCCCGACCACCTTACCGACAATCTGGGTGGTCGGGAGGGGGAGCGGGACGACGGAGGCTTGAAGATAACCAATCTTCAAGCCGACAAGGGCGCAAGCGCGCCCCGGCCGCAGGCCGCGCCCGCGCAGGCGCAAATTGTGCAAAGCACAATTTGCTTGCCGTGAGCGATATATAAAGTCCGATTTCGCGAACTTCGCGCAAGCGAAGACTCGCGAAATCATATGAAAGAACCACCATCACAAGCCCCGGCGCTTGTGATTCTGGATTGCCGGGACAAGCCCGGCAATGACGGCCTAGGGGGCCGGGTCAAGCCCGGCAATGACGATAAAGGGGCCGCTGGCAGAGGCGGCCCGGCAAGGAAACGACAAGTCTCGCCGCACGGGCGGCGAGACGATGGTTGGGCGGCTTGGAGCCGCTCTAACCCGCAACCAACGGGGACAGCCGCAGCGATGCAGCGCACACGAGAACATATCCCGCCCCGCACCGGGCAGCCCGGAGTTCGGCCATGACCGCGCCGTTCATCATCGCGCTGGCCGCCGGGGCGCTCTCGGCGGTGACGTGGCTGGCCCTGCTGGCCCCCACGCCGCTCACCGTGGCCATGTTCCTGCTCTCATCGACGCCGCTGTTCATGGTCGGGCTGGCCTTCGGCGTCACCGCCTCGCTGATCGCCGCCGCCGCCGGTTTCGCCCTGGCGGCGTTGTTCGCCGGCCCGGCCGGCGCGCTGTTCTATCTGGGCGCCACCGCCGCCGCGCCGCTGCTGCTCACGCCGCTGGCCCTGATCTCGCGCCCCGCCGCCGGCGGCGCGGAGGGCGAAGCGGCCGATGACGCGGGGCGCGAATGGTATCCGGAAGGCCGCCTGCTGCTGTGGACGGCGGCGCTGGCCGGGGCGCTCATCAGCCTGATGCTGCTCAGTCTCGGCCCCGATCACGCCGCCATCACCCGCCAATTGCACGAAATGGCCGGCCAGGTCATCGCCCGCCTGGGCGTTCAGGGCGATGCGGCGCGCCTGAAGGATTTCCTGGCCGCCGCCGCGCCGCTGTTCGCCACCATCATGTGGATGCTGGCCACCCTCGTCTCGCTGTGGATCGCCGCCAAATTGGTGACGGCGTTCGGCTATCGCATCCGCCCCTTCGCGCCCTTCGCCCGCCTCGCCTTCCACCCGCGCGCCCTGCTGGCCCTGGCCATCGCCGCCGGCGTCTCGCTGCTGCCCGGCGTCATCGGCCTCATCGGCGGCATCTTCGCCACCGCCTTCACCACCGCCTTCGCCATTCTGGGGCTGGCGGTGCTGCACGCATTGACGGAAGGCAAACCCTGGCGCGCCGCTTTCCTGGCCATCGTCTATGTGGGGCTGTTCGCCGTCAACTGGCTGCTCGCCCTGCCGCTGGCCCTGATCGGCATGGCCGAAACCGCCTTCGGGCTGCGCCGCCGTTTCGGCGCCGCCGGCGGGCCACCCATGAAAACCTGAATCGTTTCCGCAACACCAACCCGC
>DRPD01000357.1 GCA_011374735.1 Thermopetrobacter sp. | reverse complement strand
TCGCCGTAATCGCTGGGCAGCAGCACCTCTCCCGTTTCTTCGAGCTGGCGCTTCATCGCGTCGGAAAAGCGCGCATGCATCAGCCGTTCGGTGAAATCCGCCGCCGGGGCGAGCAGCATCATGCCCCTGATGCGTTCACCTTCCGCCGTGCCACGCAAGCGCCGCCACAGCAGCAGCGCCAGCCAGCCGCCCATGGAGGAACCGATGATGATGCGCCGCCCCTGCGCCACCTGCCGGAACACCGTTTCCGTCTCATCCAGCCATTTGCCGATGGTGCCGTCGGTGAAGGCGCCCGTGGAGCGGCCGTGGCCGGAATAGTCGAAGCGCACCAGCGAACGCCCCGCGCGCCGCGCCAGCCCGGCCAGCATCTCCGCCTTGGTGCCCGCCATGTCCGACATGAAGCCGCCCAGCCACAGAAAGCCGGTCGGGCCATCGTCGCCGGCCGGCCCGCCGTCGTTGATCCAGGCGAGGCGTTCGCCGCCCGCCATGTCGAGATATGAAAGATCGCTCAAGGCCCGTTTTCTCCGCGTCTTGACACCCTTGCGCTCGCGCCGGAACGTGTATATTGCACTTTCGTAAGCTTTGCCACGCCACACGGAACAACGACCACAAGGGAGACACGGCCATTCGCAGACCACACAGGGCCCCGCTCAGACCCCGCGACGATGGGCCACGCGTGAACGGCAAGATCACCGTGCCGGAAGTGCTGGTGATCGACGAAAAGGGAGAGAAACGCGGCGTGATGCCGACCGAAGAGGCCATCGCGCTGGCCCAGGAAGCGGGCCTCGATCTCGTCGAGGTGGCCCCCAACGCCGACCCGCCCGTGTGCAAGATTCTCGACTACGGCAAGTTCAAGTATCAGGCCCAGAAGAAGGCGGCCGAGGCGCGTAAAAAACAGAAGACCATCGAGGTGAAGGAAATCAAGATGCGCCCCACCATCGACACCCATGACTATGAGGTGAAGATGCGCAACCTGCACCGCTTTCTGGAGAAGGGCGACAAGGTGAAGGTGAGCATCCGCTTCCGCGGCCGCGAGATGAGCCACGCCGAGCTGGGCCGCGAGCTGCTGCAACGGGTGCTGGCCGACGCCGGCGAGGACGTGAAGGTGGAGCTGATGCCGAAGATGGAAGGCCGCCAGATGATCATGATCCTGGCCCCGGCGAAGTGACCCCCCGCCATATAACTCCACACCCCGGACCTCACGCCACGCCGCCATGCCGCTCCCCATCATGCCGGCGCAAGCCGGCATCTCAGGCCACTAACGCATGAGCATGCGGCGCGAGATTCCGGCTTTCGCCGGAATGACGAGCTTGTCTTGGACGAATGTGCCGGTGGCAAAAGTGGGGGCGAGTGCTCCCGGCGCTTCACTTATACCCCACCCCGCATTCGGCGAACGGGATGAAGCGCACCATGTCGCCCGGTCGGATGCGCTGGAGGTCTTCCGTCACCTCCACCAGCCCCGTCGCCGCCACGGCGGAGGAGATCAGCCCGGAGCCGGACAGCGGATAGCGGCGCACCACCATCCGCCCCGTCTCCTCCTCCCGTTCCAGCCAGCCGCGCAGGAACTCCCGCCGCCCCTGCTTGCGCCGGGTGAAGGAAAAGCCCGCCTCCAGCTCGTAGCGCGGCGCTTCGGCCCATTCGTGCCCGGCCAGCCGGTTGATCATCGGCCAGCCGTAGATCAGGAAGGTGACGAACGCCGCCACCGGATTGCCCGGCAGGCCGAGAAACACCGTATCGCCGATCTGCCCGAAGGCGATCGGCTTGCCCGGCTTGATGGCCAGCTTCCAGGCGTGCAGCCGCCCCATTTCGCGCACCGTTTCCGCCATGTAGTCGGCCCTGCCCTCCGACGCCCCGGCCGAAGTGACGATCACGTCCGCCTGATCCGCTGCCCGCTCATAGGCCCGTTGAACCGCCTGTCGGTCATCGGCTACGATGCCGCCGTCGATCACCTCCGCCCCCATGCCGGCAAGCGTCGCGGCGAGAATGTAATGATTGGCGTCATAGATCGCCCCCTCCCGCCACGCTTCACCGGGCCGGATGATCTCGTCGCCTGACGACAGGAGCGCCACCTTCAGCCGCCGGAAGACCCGCGCCCCGGCGGCGCCGGTGGAGGCGATGGCGGCCAGCTCCGGCGCCCTGAGCCGCCTCCCGGCCCGCGCCACCGGCTGGCCCCGCTTCTGGTCCTCGCCGGCCGGGCGCACGTTGATGCCTTGCGACGCGCCCGGCGGAATGCGCACCTTGCCGCCCTCGAACATCAGGTCTTCCTGCATCAGGCAGGTATCGGCC
>DRPD01000356.1 GCA_011374735.1 Thermopetrobacter sp. | reverse complement strand
GGTGGCGTGGCGGTGGTTGGCGCGCTGCTGGTCGCGCTGCGGCGCATGGCGGCCGGCCAGGGCGGAGACTGAGGCCATGCGGGTGTTGCTGACCGGCGCGGGCGGCTTCATCGGTTCGCGGCTGCTGGCGCGCTTGCGGGCGGCCGGGGTGGCGACGCGGGCGGTCAGCCGGCGGCCGGGCGCGGCGCTGCGCCTGGCCGATGAAAGTCGCGTGGCGACGCTGACTCCGGAAACCGATTTCGCCGCCCTGCTGGACGGGGCCGATGCCGTCATTCATCTGGCCGACGGGTTCAACGCCTGGGAGCACCTGCCGCCGGCGGCGCTGCATGATGAGGCGGAAGGGCGGCTGGTGACCACGCGGCGGCTGGCGGCGGCGGCGGCGCGACGGGGCGTGCGGGTCATCTATCTGAGCACCATCAAGGCCATGTGTGGCGCCCAAGCCGCCCACGTGCTCACCGAAGCCTCGCCGGCGCGGCCGCAAAGCCTGTATGGCCTGTTGAAGCTGCGCGCGGAAAGGGCGATCGCGGAGGCAGCGGAGACGCATGGCAGCCGGGCGGTGATCCTGCGCTTTCCCATCGTCTTCGGGCGTGGCGTGGGCGGCAACATGCAACGGCTCTTCCGGCTCGCCGCCGCGCCCCTGCCGCTGCCGCTGGCCGGGATCGACAACCGGCGCAGCCTGATTTCCGCGGCCAGTCTCATCACGGCGGTGGAGGTGATCGTGTGCCAGCCGCAGGGGCCGGGGGGTGTGTTCCTGGTGCATGACGGGGCGATGTCGACGCCGGCGATGTTCTCTCATGTGCGCCGGGCGCTGGGGCGTCCGCCGTTGCTGTTCGCGGTGCCGCGCGGCGTGTGGCGGCTGGCCGGGCGGCTGCCCGTGGCGGGTGCGATGGCGCAACGCCTGGCGGGCGATCTGGCGCTGGACGACGGGCGGTTGCGCGCCGCTTACGGCTGGCGGCCGGCCGCACCGCTGGAGGAGGCGCTGGCCGATTGGGCGCGGGGCGGTTTTACCGGGCAGCCTTTGTGAAAACAGGTATCATCCCCCGCTCTGATCGCGGCAGCTGCCGTCCGGCGCGTCCAGCGATTCCACCCACGGGCGGATATCGAGCAATGGGGTGCCGTCGACGCAGTCGATGGCGTCGATCTCGATCTGCCCCTCTTCCTGGTCGAGATTGAGGATGCGCACGGTGGACAGGGCGATGGGGTTGGGACGGGCCGGCGAGCGCAGCGAGAACACGCCGTGCAGGCCGGGGCGCTTCTTCGGGTTCTGGACGATGAGGCGGCGGTCGGCCTCGTCCATCCAGTACATGACGATGATGTGGCCATAGAAGGCCAGCGACTCCAGTCCGGGGCGGAACGGCTTGTCCACCTCCAGCATGGCGGTCTGGCCGCGTTCGGCCATCAGGCGGCGGGCGTCGGGCAGGTTGCGCGGGCAATCGGCGCGCTCTTTCCACGGGGTGCGGAGGCGGCCGATATACATCAGCCGCGGCCCGCCCATGGAGCGGGCGGGGTCGAAGGGCAGCAGCACTTCGCCCTTGCGCGCGGCGAAACGGGGAGGTTCGAGGCTCATGGCGGTTTCCGAAGCTGGATGAATATCGGGCCCATCATGGCGCGCCATGGGGGCGATGAAAAGGGCGGAGGTTTCCTGATTCCAAAATGGCGTCTCAGCCGGCGCGGTAGAGGGCGGCGATCAATGCTTCCACGTCGCCGTTCTTCTTCTGCAGGTATTCATAAAAGATGCCGCGCTGCATGACGGAGAGGGAGAAGCCCATCACTTTCACATCGACGATGCGGTAGCCGCCGCGGCGCGGCGCCAGGGTCCAGATGATCTCGTAGCTGCCGCCGGTCTTCAGATCGACGCGGGAGCGCACCAGCCAGTTGGCGCCATCGCGGCGCGGCTGTTTCTCGATGAAGCTCCTGGCGACGGGGTATTTCGGCGCTTCGGTGGCGAAATAGCGGGCCATGAAGCGCACCACGGCGCGATAATAGGTGGCCTTGCGCCCCGGGCGCAGCTTGCCGCGATAGCGGCCCAGCGCGTAACTGGCGATACTCGGCACGTCGGCATGGCGGGAAATGACGCCGATGAAGGCGCGCCTTGTGCCGACGCGCTGGGCGCGCAGCAGATCGCGGGCCACGTTTTGCATGTAGCGCACGCTGGGGTGCAGGTTGACGGCGGCGCGGGCCTCCGCGGCGGCGGCGGGCGTGGTGGCGGCCGGCGGCGGCACCAGGGCGAACCATGCCGCGATCACTGCCAAACCTGTATGTATGCGCATCGTTCTCTTGCTTTCCGTGGCGGGGGCGCCGTTGGCGGCGGACACCATGAGCGCCGCCTGTGTCCGGATCATGGCGACGGGCGGGCTCGATGAATTTCAACTCAAATTAAGCGGTGGGTGTTGCCATTGGCTTAATTTCTCTTCCAGGTCTCACTTTCGCGCAGGTAGGCGAGCAGCGGCGCGAAGTCGCCACCGCTCTTGTTGAGGATGGCGACGAACTTGTCGCGCATGCGCAAGGACAGCCAGATGCCCTTGATGTTGACGTCGCCGACGTGATAGCGCCCGCCGGCGTCGAGCACGCGCCATTTCACCGTCGAGGTGGCGCCATTGGAAAAGACCAGCTGCGTCGGCACCGTCATCCAGCGCCCGCGGCGGGCGATGCGCCCACGGGCGACGATTTTTTGCGCCGCCAGTTCCTGGCGATACCAGACCAGCAGATTGGTGATGTAGATGAGCACCAGGCGCCGGTAGGTCGGCCACATCTGGCGCGGCAGGCGGCGGGCGTATTTGCCCAGCGCGAAGCGGGCCACGGAATCGATGTTGGCGGTGCGGGTGAAGAGGCTGACGAAGCGTTTCTTCAAGGCGGCGTCGGAGATGCCGGAACTGGTCAGGCGGATGACCTGCTGGCCAAGCGAGACGGCATAGGATTGCGCCGTGGCGCGGGCCGGCGCGGCGGTCGGGGTGGCGGCGGCGGCGATGGCGGTGATGGCGGCGGCCAGCATGCGGCGTCTGGTGATGGGCGCTTCGGAGATGATGTGCATGGCGTCGTTGACAGCTCCCTGACTTTCCAAGCCCCCTCTCGTTCAGGTTCCGATTCCGTGGCGCACAGGATACCGGCTGGCGGCGGCGGCGGCAAGCCGGGCGGTGGTTTTTGCCTTGCGGCGCGAAGTGGTGCAAAAGGAAACGATGACGGACGGGGCACCCGAAACGGACATGGCGGCGCTTCTGTCCGCCTTGCGGGCGGCGGGAGAGGCGACGCGATTGCGCCTGTTGTTCATTCTGGCGCGCGGCGAGTTCAACGTCAGCGAGCTGGTGCGCATCCTGGGGCAGAGCCAGCCGCGATTGTCCAGGCACCTGAAGCTGATGACCGACGCCGGGCTGCTGGAGCGTACGCGGGAGGGCAGCTGGGTGCTGTTCCGGGCCCGCGAGGACGGGCCGATGGCGGGGCTGGTTGGGGCGGTGCTGGCGCTGAAACCGGCGGATGACGCGCAACTGGCGGCCGATCTGGCGGCGGCGGAGGAGGTGCGGCGCGAACGGGCGGCGGCCGCGGAAGCGTATTTCGCCAAGGTGGCGCGGGAATGGGACAGCATCCGCGCCCTGCACGTGGCGGAAGAGGAGGTGGAGGTGGCGATGCGGCGGCTGGCCGGCGAGGGGCCGTTTCGCTTCTATCTCGATCTGGGCACCGGCACCGGGCGCATTCTGGAGCTGTTCGCGGCGCGGGCGGAGCGGGCGCTGGGGATCGATGCCTCGCGGGCCATGCTGGGGCTGGCGCGGGCGCGGCTGGAGCGGGCCGGCTTGCGGCCCGCGCAGGTGCGGTTGGCGGATATCTACGATCTGCCGCTTGAGGATGGGCGGGCGGATTTCGCCACCATTCATCAGGTGCTGCATTTTCTCGACGATCCGGCGGCGGCGCTGCGGGAAGTGGGGCGGGTATTGGCGCCCGGCGGGCGGGTGCTGATCGCCGATTTCGCGCCCCATGAGCTGGAGTTCCTGCGCGAGGACTACGCGCACCGGCGGCTGGGGATCGATGGCGCGTTGATGCGGCGCTGGCTGCGGCAGGCGGGCCTGACGGTGCGGGCGGAGGAGGTGTTGCCGCCGCCTGAGCGCAACGGCGCGGCGGGGTTGACCGTGGCGCTGTGGCTGGCCCGCAAGGAATGAGCGCAAGGCCCTTTACGAACCGCCCGGGCGGGCCTATATACACCATGCTCCCCGGCTGACGGGGCGCGGCACACCCATATGACGCGGGGTGGAGCAGTCTGGTAGCTCGTCAGGCTCATAACCTGAAGGTCGCAGGTTCAAATCCTGCCCCCGCAACCAATTTTCTCCTGTATTTCAACCCTTACGCGCCGCCCATCCGGGCGGCGCTTTCGCGCGCGACAATTTTGGAAGCGATATGGAAGCAAGTAAAAGC
>DRPD01000355.1 GCA_011374735.1 Thermopetrobacter sp. | reverse complement strand
TGCGGTGCGCCTCTTCGGTTTCGGCCAGCGTGCCGTCGACGTCGAAGATGATGGCTTTCAGGGTCATGCGGTCACCCGTTGCAGCACGGCGGGCAGGTCGTCGAAATGATCGAAGGTGGCGGCCGCCGCGAACTCCGTCACCGGCTTCTTGCGGTAGCCTTGCGTGTAGAGAATGAGCGGGTAGCCGGCCGCCTGCGTCGCCTGTTCGTCGGTTTCGCTGTCACCCACGTAGAGCACCGGATCGTCGCCGCCCAGCCGGCGGGCGCATTCGTGCAGCGGTTCCGGGTCGGGCTTCTTCACCGGCAGGGTCTCGCCGCCGGTGAGCGCGGCGAAGTAGTGGGCCATGCCCAGCTGTTCCAGGGTCAGCCAGGCGAGGTCTTCCGACTTGTTGGTGCACACGGCCATTTTCACGCCGTCGGCGTGCAGCGCGGCCAGCGCGTCGCGCACGCCGGGAAAGACGATGGTCTTCTCCGCCGGGGCCTGGCGGAAGAAGCGCTTGAAGGTGGCGATGGCCTCTTCCACCTGTTCATCGCTGGCGTCGATGCCGGCATGGCGCAGCGAGCGGGTGACCTGCTTGGGGATGCCGTTGCCGATGAAGGTGGCGAAGGTTTCCAGCGGCACCGGCGGCGCGTCGAACATGTGCGCCAGCATGCGGTTGGCGGCGGTGTTCAGATCGGGCGCGGAATCGATCAAGGTGCCGTCGAGGTCGAAGATCAGGCGCATGGGCGCGCTCCCGGTGCGTTGCCATTGCCGCGGGTTGCTATCGTATCGCGGCCGGCTTGGCAATGCGGGCCGCCTCAGTTTCCATCGGGCAGGAGGGACAGGCCGTTGCGCCGCGCGGCGGCGCGCAGGTCGGCGTCCAGCGTGGCGAGAAAGGCTTCCATTTTCATGGTGAGGTGCAGATAGGCGGCGTCATAGACGGTGAGTCTTTCCCGTTGCGCCAGCGGGAGGATGTCGTTGCGAATGCTTTCCGGCGAAACGTCCGCCGTTGTGATGGGGAGATCGCGCAGGTCGTTCACATAACGCGCCAGTTCAGCCGGCGTAATGCGCCCCTTGCGTTCGGCGATGACCAGCACGTTGCTCACTTCCAGATGCCACAGCGGCGGCACAATGAGCTGGCGTAAATTCGCCTCATCGAACAGGGCGGTGATCTCAGGCGACGAGTCCTCCCCAAATAGCCAGGCGAGCGCCAATGATGCATCGAGCACGATCATCAGAGGCGCCCTTCCTCCTTCCAGGCGCGCCAGTCGATGTCTCGGCCCTTCATGCTCTTGCGCAAGGCTTCAAGGTCTTCAAGCGCCTTTCTGACCTTCCCGGGGCTGCGTTTCGTATCGTGCGACAGCAGGCGGGCGACGGGCTTGCCGTGGCGGGTGATGATGACCTCGTCTCCCTGCTCCACGCGCCTGAGCAGTTCGGCAAGCTTCGTCTTCGCCTCGAACGCCCCGACGGTAATGACCGACATGGTCTTTCCTCCAACTGGTTGACTGGTTGATTATAGGGCGGGCGACGGGCCGTTGCAACGCGGGCCCCCACCCGTCATTGCCGGGCTGAACAACAAGTTCGGGCATGACGTGGGAGGGTGTGGCAAGCGGGCTCTTCGATTTATCTGTCACCCGCACTCCTTTCGTCATTCCCGCGCAAGCGGGAGTCCATGCCGAATCTCCATGCGGATAGGTGGTGGCGGATATGCTTTGGCGTATTCTTGCTTCTTCACCGAACCGCCCATGCATGCCGATAAGCCGCATGGATGCCCGCTTTCGCGGGCATGACGATGAGTTCAATCCCACCACACCCCTCGTCATTCCGGCGCAAGCCGGAATCTCGTGCCGAAGGCTCATGCGCTCGTGGCCTGAGACCCCGGCTTTCGCCGGGGTGACGTGGTTTCTTTCGATTCATGTATTTGCGGCACTCACCGGCTCATAGCCGCGTCCCTTTCCGTCATCCCCGCGTCCCCTTCCGTCATCCCCGCGAAGGCGGGGATCCAAATGTGATTCGCCACGCGCACGGCATTGGTGCCGGGACGTGTTGATGGCCATGTGCCCCACACCCGGCGCGTCATCTGTGGCATGGCCCATGTGGATTCCCGCCTTCGCGGGAATGACGGGGGAGAGGCGGGAATGACGGGG
Organism: Thermopetrobacter sp.; assembly: GCA_011374735.1. Lineage (GTDB taxonomy): Bacteria > Pseudomonadota > Alphaproteobacteria > Rhizobiales > Aestuariivirgaceae > Thermopetrobacter. The sequence goes on along the minus strand of DRPD01000355.1, from coordinate 1 downwards.
G
>DRPD01000354.1 GCA_011374735.1 Thermopetrobacter sp. | reverse complement strand
CGCCGGTATGGGCGAGCTGCATCTCGACATCAAGGTGGACATTCTCAAGCGCTCCCACGGCCTGGGGGTGCAGGTGGGCGCGCCGCAGGTGGCCTACCGCGAGACCATCACGCAGAAGGCCGAGGTGGACTACACCCACAAGAAGCAGACCGGCGGCGCCGGCCAGTTCGCCCGCGTCATCATGGAAGTGTCGCCCAACGAGCCGGGCGCCGGCTACGAGTTCGAGAGCACCGTGGTGGGCGGCAACGTGCCGAAGGAATACATCCCGGCGGTGGACAAGGGCGTGCAGTCGGTGATGGGGGCCGGCGTGGTGGCCGGGTTCCCGGTGGTGGATGTCAAGGTCAACCTGAAGGACGGCGCCTATCACGAGGTGGACTCCTCCGCCGTGGCCTTCGAGATCGCCGGGCGCATGGCGATGCGCGAGGCGCTGGCCAAGGCCGGGGCGCAGTTGCTGGAGCCGATCATGAAGGTGGAGGTGATCACGCCGGAGGAATACCAGGGCTCCATCATCGGCGATCTGAACTCGCGGCGCGGCCAGATCCAGGGCACCGACCTGCGCGGCAACGCCACGGTGATCACCGCCATGGTGCCGCTGGCCAACATGTTCGGTTATGTGGATTCCCTGCGCTCCATGTCGCAGGGGCGGGCCAACTTCACGATGATTTTCGACCATTACGCGCCGGTGCCGAAGAACGTCGCCGACGAAATCGTGTCGAAAGTCGCCTGACGGATGGAAGCAACGGGTTATCGGCCATTAGAGCTACATTGACGGAGAAGAACGATGGCGAAAGAGAAGTTTGAACGCACCAAGCCGCACGTGAACATCGGCACGATCGGTCACGTGGATCACGGCAAGACGACGCTGACGGCGGCGATCACCAAGGTGCTGTCCGACGAGGGCAAGGCGCAGGCGACGGCGTTCGACGAGATCGACAAGGCGCCGGAGGAGAAGGAGCGCGGCATCACCATCTCCACGGCGCACGTGGAATACGAGACGGACAACCGGCACTACGCGCACGTGGACTGCCCGGGTCACGCCGACTACGTGAAGAACATGATCACCGGCGCGGCGCAGATGGACGGCGCCATTCTGGTGGTGTCGGCGGCCGACGGCCCGATGCCGCAGACGCGCGAGCACATCCTGCTGGCCCGTCAGGTGGGCGTGCCGGCGCTGGTCGTTTACATGAACAAGGTGGATCAGGTGGACGACGAGGAGCTGCTGGAGCTGGTGGAGATGGAGATCCGCGAGCTGCTGTCGTCCTATGACTTCCCCGGCGATGACATTCCGATCGTCAAGGGCTCGGCGCTGGCCGCGCTGGAGGGCCGCGACGAGGAGATCGGCAAGAACTCGATCCTGGAGCTGATGAAGGCGGTGGACGAATACATCCCGACGCCGGAGCGTCCGGTCGACCAGCCGTTCCTGATGCCGATCGAGGACGTGTTCTCCATTTCCGGGCGCGGCACGGTGGTGACGGGGCGCGTGGAGCGCGGCGTGATCAATGTCGGCGACGAGGTGGAGATCGTCGGCATCAAGGAGACGCAGAAGACGACGGTGACCGGTGTGGAGATGTTCCGCAAGCTGCTGGATCGCGGCGAGGCGGGCGACAACATCGGGGCGCTGCTGCGCGGCATCGAGCGCACGGCGGTGGAGCGCGGCCAGGTGCTGTGCCAGCCCGGTTCGGTGACGCCGCACACCAAGTTCAAGGCGGAGGCCTACATCCTGACCAAGGAGGAGGGCGGGCGGCACACGCCGTTCTTCACCAACTACCGGCCGCAGTTCTACTTCCGGACCACGGACGTGACCGGGGTGGTGACGCTGCCGGAGGGCACGGAGATGGTGATGCCGGGCGACAACGTGACGTTCGAGGTGGAGCTGATCGCGCCGATCGCCATGGAGGAGCGGCTGCGCTTCGCCATCCGCGAGGGCGGCCGCACCGTCGGCGCCGGCGTGGTGAGCGAGATCATCGAGTGAGGACGAACATGAAACACCGCCGTCCGCATCCGCGGGCGGCGGGTTTCAGTTGAATGGTGAACGACATGCTAGGGCAGAACATCCGCATCCGGCTGAAGGCGTTCGATCATCGGATTCTCGATGCATCGGCGCGCGAGATCGTGAATACCGCGAAGCGCACCGGCGCCACGGTCTGCGGGCCGGTGCCGCTGCCGACCCGGATCGAACGCTTCACCGTCAACCGCTCGCCGCACATCGACAAGAAGAGCCGCGAGCAGTTCGAGATGCGCACCCATCGGCGGCTTCTGGACATTATCGATCCGACGCCGCAGACCGTGGACGCGCTGATGAAACTCGACCTGGCGGCCGGTGTGGAAGTGGAGATCAAGCTCTGAGGCCGCGGCCCCTTAAGCGGGGGTCATTGGTTGCGGAGTGTTCATTGCAAGGAGCTTGCGAACGATGCGTTCAGGCATGATCGCACAGAAAGTCGGGATGACCCGCGTCTTCACCGAGGACGGACAGGCCGTGCCGGTCACCGTCCTGAAGGTGGAGAACTGCCAGGTGGTGGCCCGCAAGACCGCGGAGAAGGATGGCTACAACGCCGTGCAGCTGGGCGCCGGCGTGGCCAGGGCGAAGCGCATGAGCAAGGCCGAACGCGGCCATTTCGCCAAGGCCAGGGTGGAGCCGAAGCGCAAGGTGGCCGAATTCCGCGTGTCGGAGGACAACCTGATCGAGCTGGGCGCGGAGCTTTCCGCCGATCACTTCGTGCCGGGGCAGTTCGTGGATGTCACCGGCGTCTCCATCGGCAAGGGCTTCGCCGGGGCCATGAAGCGCTGGAACTTCGGCGGGCTTCGCGCCTCGCACGGCGTGTCGATCTCGCACCGGTCGCACGGCTCCACCGGCCAGTGCCAGGATCCGGGCAAGGTGTTCAAGGGCAAGAAGATGGCCGGTCACATGGGGGCGAAGCGCGTCACCACCCAGAACCTGAAGGTGGTGCAGACGGACGCCGAGCGCGGCCTGATCCTCATCAAGGGCGCGGTGCCGGGCGCGAAGGGCTCCTGGGTGTTCGTGCGCGACGCCATCAAGAAGCCGCTGCCGGAAGAGGCGCCGAAGCCGGCCGCCATTCGCGGCGCCAAGGCCGAGGCGGACGCCGCGGCCGAAGGCGGGGAGGGCTGATCGATGAAGGTCGATGTGCTGAAACTGGATGCGAAGAAGGCCGGCTCCGTCGATCTTCCGGCGGCCATCTTCGGGCTGGAGCCGAAGGCCGATCTGCTCAACCGCATGGTCACCTGGCAGCGGGCGAAGCGCCGGGCCGGCACCCACAAGACCAAGGCGCGCGGCGAGATCAATCGCACCGGGGCGAAATGGGGCCGCCAGAAGGGCTCCGGCGGGGCGCGCCACGGCAACCGCAAGGCCGGCATCTTCGTCGGCGGCGCGAAGGCGCATGGGCCGAAGCCGCGCTCGCACGCCATCGGCATGCCGAAGAAGATGCGCGCCCTGGCGCTGAGGCACGCGCTGTCCGCCAAGGCCAGGGCCGGCGAGATCGTGGTGCTGGACAAGGTGGAGGTGAAGGAGGCGAAGACGAAACAGGTGGCCGCGGCGCTGGGCAAGCTGGGGCTGGCCAACGCGCTGATCGTCGATGGGGCGCAGGTCAACGCCGAGTTCGCCAGGGCGGCGCGCAACGTGCCGGATATCGACGTGCTGCCGGTGGCGGGCATCAACGTCCAAGACATCCTGCGCCGTCACAAGCTGGTGTTGACGAAGGCGGCGCTGCAGGCGCTTGAGGAGCGGTTCAAATGAGCGCGAACGTGAAGCATTACGACATCATCCGTTCGCCGGTGGTCACCGAGAAATCGACCATCGCCGGGGAGCAGGACAAGGTGGTGTTCAATGTCGCCAGATCGGCCACCAAGCCGGAGATCAAGGCGGCGGTGGAGGCCCTGTTCAACGTCAAGGTGAAGAAGGTCAACACGCTGGTGCGCAAGGGCAAGGTGAAGCGGTTCCGCAACACCGTGGGCCGTCAGCCGGACGTGAAGAAGGCCATCGTGACGTTGCAGGAGGGCCAGCACATCGACGTGACCGGCGGGCTGTGAGGAGAGAACCATGGCGTTGAAAAGCTACAAACCGATCACGCCGGGCCAGCGCGGGCTGATCCTCGTGGATCGCTCGCACCTGCACAAGGGCGGACCGGTGAAGGCCCTGACCGAGGGCCTGACCAAGACCGGCGGG
>DRPD01000353.1 GCA_011374735.1 Thermopetrobacter sp. | reverse complement strand
CGGGATCCTCGAAACCGGCACGCGCATCGACGGGCGCAAGCTCGATGAGGTGCGGCCCATCGAATCGCTGGTCGGCGTGCTGCCGCGCACCCACGGTTCGGCGCTGTTCACCCGCGGCGAGACGCAGGCGCTGGTGGTGACCACGCTGGGCACCGGCGATGACGAACAGTTCATCGACGCGCTGGAGGGCACCTACCGGGAGAACTTCCTGCTGCATTACAACTTCCCGCCGTTCTCGGTCGGCGAGACCGGCCGGGTCGGCTTCACCGGGCGGCGCGAGATCGGCCACGGCAAGCTGGCCTGGCGGGCCCTGCATCCGGTGATGCCGACGCCGGAGGAGTTCCCCTACACCATCCGCGTGGTGTCCGAGATCACCGAATCCAACGGCTCCTCCTCCATGGCCACGGTGTGCGGCTCCTCGCTGTCGATGATGGACGCCGGGGTGCCCATCAGGCGGCCGGTGTCCGGCATCGCCATGGGCCTGATCCTGGAGGGCGAGAAGTTCGCGGTGCTGTCCGACATCCTGGGCGACGAGGATCACCTGGGCGACATGGACTTCAAGGTGGCCGGCACCGAGGAGGGCATCACGTCGCTGCAGATGGACATCAAGGTGACCGGCATCACCGAGGAGATCATGCGCACCGCGCTCGATCAGGCCAGGGCCGGGCGGGCTCATATCCTGAACGAGATGAAGAAGGCGCTGACCGAAAGCCGCCCGGAACTGACCGAGCACGCGCCGCGCATCGAGGTGATGCACATCCCCGTGGCCAAGATCCGCGACGTGATCGGGGCCGGCGGCAAGGTGATCCGCGAGATCGTGGAGAAGACCGGCGCGAAGATCGACATCGCCGATGACGGCACCATCAAGATCGCCTCGGCCGACAAGAGCGCCATCGCGGCGGCCATGGATTGGATCAAGGGCCTGACCGAAGAGCCGGAAGTGGGCAAGATCTACGAGGGCAAGGTGGTCAAGGTGGTGGACTTCGGCGCCTTCGTGAACTTCTTCGGCTCCAAGGACGGGCTGGTGCACATCTCCGAAATGGCCGATCACCGCGTCGCCAAGGTCACCGATGTGGTGAATGAGGGCGACATCGTGAAGGTGAAGCTGTTGTCCATCGACCCGCGCGGCAAGGTGCGGCTGTCGATCAAGGCGGCCCGGCAGGAAGAGGGCGGCGAGGCGTAACGCCGCCTTCCCGGCAGATCATTCGCACTTCGACACCGCCGGCGGGCCCGTCCCGCCGGCGGTTGGCGTCCGGCCGCCTTGCGCGGCGGCGGCGGCGGCCCTTATAGTGGGCGACGCGCGAGTCGTTTTCGACGGGGCGAGGAAGGCCATGGCGTTAGATGGAAGAGTGATTCTGGGCGGGACGGGGGCGGCGCTGGCGGCCGTCGCCGTGCCGTTGTATTTCAGCACCATCGACAAGCCGGCGGATGATGCAGCCAAAACGCCGGTGGCGCGGGTGGAGGTCAAGGCGGCCGGCAAGGATGCGGCCACACCGCCGGCGCGGCCGCGCAAGCTCGCCGTGGCGGCGAAGGTATCGCCTGACGGCGCGGCCGATTCCGGCTCCGGCAATCCGCTGTATGCCTTCAGCCGGGCGCTCAGCGATTCGTGCCCGCTGGACTTCATCGGCGCGGGCCGCGACATCGGCGAGGCCTTGGGGCTCATCGCGCCGGCCCGGCACAACGGCGGCAAGTTCGCCGACACCATCAGGAACGCCCAGCTGGCCGATCGCGCCAACATGCCGCTTTACAAGAAGCTGATGCAGCGCTCGTGCCTGCTCAGCAAGCTGTTCGGCGACGGCTCCTGCGCGAAGAACTGAGGAGGCGGGCCGCCCGCACGAGAGGGCGGCGCATGTGGCCCGGCCCCTTCCCGGCGCTGGCGCGCCGGACTTCCCCCTGCCGGGGGGAAGAGAGTGTCGGTTCCGGGTGGGGAGCGGCGTTCCCTGCCCCTGACGGCGGGAATCCGGGAAACGGCAATCGGGTCATCCGGCCGGCGGCGGGACAATTCCCTTCACAACGACGCGGCCTTGCCTCTATCGTGCCCGGTGGAACCGGACAGGACAGGAGTATGTCGTGTTCCCCGTCGCCACCACCGCCGCGGTGCGTTATCCGCCGTTCGCCACCTGGGCGCTGATCGCGCTCAACGTGCTGGTCTATGTGCTGATCCAGATGCCGCTGCTGCGCCATGGCGGGCCGGCGGCCTATGAGCTGTTCCTGAAGACCTGGGGGCTGGTGCCGGCGGCCTATTTCGGCGACGCCGCACCGCCGGCGGCCGGCTGGTGGCCGTTTCTCACCAACATGTTCCTGCATGGCGGCGTGCTGCATCTGGGCTTCAACATGTGGACGCTCTACATCTTCGGCCCGGCGGTGGAAGACCGCTTCGGCAGCGGCCGGTTCGTGGCGCTCTATTTGCTGTTCGGGCTGGCCGCCTCCCTCGCCCACGCCGCGGCCAACGCCGATTCCGCCGTTCCGGCGATCGGCGCGTCGGGGGCCATCGCCGGGGTCACCGGGGCCTACATGCGGCTGTTTCCGCGCTCGCTGGTGGTGGTGCTGGTGCCGATCCTGTTCTATCCTCTGTTCTTCGAGCTGCCGGCGGCGGCGTTCGCCGCCTTCTGGTTCGCCACCCAGTTCGTGCAGGGCGTGTTCTCGCTGTTCCTGCCGGCCAACGTGGGCGGCATCGCCTGGTGGGCGCATATCGGCGGCTTCGTCGCCGGGCTGCTGGTGGCCTCCATCTACGGCGGCGGCGGGCGGCGGCATCGCGCTCTGCAATGCGACGAGGGCAGGTTCGGCTGCCGGCCCGACGGCGCGCGCGCGCGCCGGCCATGGCACAGGGAGGGATACGGCCCATGACGGAATGGATCTGGCTCTTTTTCATGATCGCCATGTTGCAGCCGGTGATCCAGCAGAAGCTGCTGGAGGCCATGCGCCAGCGCAAGATCGCGGAGATCGAGAAACAACGCGGCTCGCGGGTGATCGTGCTGGTGCACCGTCAGGAGACCATGAGCTTTCTCGGCTTTCCGCTGATGCGGTTCATCAACATCGAGGATTCCGAACAGGTCATCCGGGCCATCCAGCTCACCGATCCCAAATTGCCGCTGGACATCGTGCTGCACACGCCGGGCGGGCTGGTGCTGGCGGCGACGCAGATCGCCCGGGCGTTGAAGCGCCATGCCGGGCGCACCACGGTGTTCGTGCCCCATTACGCGATGAGCGGCGGCACCCTGATCGCGCTGGCGGCGGACGAGATCGTGATGAGCGAACACGCGGTGCTGGGGCCCATCGACCCGCAACTGGGCAACAAGCCGGCCGCCTCGGTGCTGAAGGTGCTCAAGCAGAAGGCGGCGAAGGACATCGACGACGAGACGCTGATCCTGGCCGACATCTCGCAGAAGGCCATCGATCAGGTGCGGCGCACGGCGCAGGAGCTGCTGCGCGGCGCGCTGTCGGAACAGGCGGCGAAGAAGCTGGCCGCCACCCTCTCCGAGGGGCGCTGGACGCATGATTATCCGATCCTGCCGGAGGAGGCGCAGGCGCTGGGGCTCAATGTCTCCACGGACATGCCGCAGGCGGTCTATGAGCTGATGGGGCTGTATCCGCAGCCCACCCGGGCCATGTCGTCGGTGGAATATCTGCCCGAACGGCGCTCCGCCGAGCGCCGGCCGGCCTGGCGCGGCGGCGATCAGCCCTGAGGCTTGCACCGTCCGGCGTCGTCGCCCATATGCGGGGTGAGACAAGACGGCAATGGAAGTGAAGAAAACCGGCATGACCATCAGTTATCTGAAGACCACCTTCCTGCTGGCGGCGCTGACGGCGCTGTTCGCCGGCATCGGCTATCTCATCGGCGGCGGCACCGGGCTCGTCATCGCCTTTGCGGTGGCGCTGGCCATGAACGCCTATTCGTGGTGGAACTCCGACAAGATGGTGCTGCGTATGAACGACGCGGCGCCGATCGACGAAACGGACGCGCCGGAGCTTTACGGGCTGGTGGCCACCTTGGCGAAGAACGCCGGGCTGCCGATGCCGAAGGTCTATCTGATCCACACCGAACAGCCCAACGCCTTCGCCACCGGGCGCGACCCGGAACACGGCGTGGTGGCGGTGACGGCCGGGCTGTTGCGGATGTTGGACAAGGAGGAGCTGGCCGGGGTCATCGCCCATGAGCTGGCCCACATCAAGAACCGCGACACCCTCATCATGACCGTCACGGCGACCATCGCCGGGGCGATTTCCATGCTGGCCAACTTCGCCCTGTTGTTCGGCGGGCGCGGGCGCGACAATCCGCTGGGCCTTATCGGCACGCTGCTGATGATGATCCTGGCGCCGCTGGCGGCGATGCTGGTGCAGATGGCCATTTCGCGCACCCGCGAATACGCCGCCGACCGCGAGGGCGCGATGATCGCCGGCAATCCGCTGTGGCTGGCCAGGGCGCTGGAGCGGATGTCGTCGGCGGCCGCCGCCATTCCCAACGAACGGGCCGAGGCGCATCCGGAAACGGCGCATCTGTATATCGTCAATCCGCTCACCGGACAGGGTTTCGACAACCTGTTCTCCACCCATCCCAATACCGAAAACCGCATCGCCGCGCTGCTGCGGCTGGCCGAGGAGGCGGGCATCGCGGCGGATGACGGCGCATCGTTCCGCTCCGCTTCCGGCCCGTGGGGGCGCGGCGGGCCGTGGGGGCGTTGAGCGATGACGGCGGGCTGGCGGCGCGGCGCTTCGCGGCGGCGGCGCTGATCCGCATTCTCGATGACGGCGCGACGCTGAACGAGGCGCTGGCCGGCCTGCAGCGCCGCCATGACCTCGCGCCGCATGATAAGCGGCTGGCCGAACGGATGGCGCGCACCGCCTTGCGGCGTCTGGGGCAGATCGACGCGGCCATCGCGCGTTTCCTGTCGCGCGATCTGCCGGCCAAGGCGAAACTGGCGCGGGCCGCGTTGCGCGTCGGCGCGGTGCAACTGATGTTCCTGCGGGTGCCCGATCACGCCGCCATTTCCACCGCCGTGGAGATCGTCAAGCGCGACCGGCGGGCGCGGGCCCTGGCGGGGCTGGTCAACGCGGTGTTGCGGCGCATCGCCTCTCAGCGTGACGCCATCCTCGACGATCAGGATGCGTATCGCCTCAATGTTCCAGCCTGGATCCGGGGGCGCTGGGAAGCCGCCTGGGGAGAGGAGACGGCGCGGGCCATGGCGGCGGCGCTGCTGGCGGAGCCGCCGCTCGATGTGGCGTTGCGCGATCCGGCCTCGGCCGCCCATTGGGCGGCGCGGCTGAACGCCACCTTGCTGCCCACCGGGGCGTTGCGGCTGCCGGGTGACGCCGGGGCGCCGGATGCCTTGCCGGGCTTCGCCAAGGGCGCGTGGTGGGTGCAGGACGCCGCCGCGCAACTGCCGGTCAAACTGCTGGGCGACGTGGCGGGGCGGCGGGTGCTCGACCTGTGCGCGGCGCCGGGCGGCAAGACGGCGCAACTGGCGGCCGCCGGGGCGCGGGTGACGGCGCTGGACATCTCGGCGCGCCGCCTCACCCGCCTGCGGGAGAATCTGGCGCGGCTGCGGCTCGATGCCGAGATCGTGCAGGCCGACGCCCTGGGCTGGAAACCCGATGCTCCGTTCGACGCGGTGCTGCTGGATGCGCCGTGCACCGCCACCGGCACGGCGCGGCGGCACCCGGACGTGCTGCATCGCAAGAGCGAGCGGCAATTGCGCGAGCTGACGCGCCTGCAGGCGGCGATGCTCGATCATGCCATCGGGCTGGTGAAACCGGGCGGCGCGCTGGTCTATGCGGTATGCTCGGTGCTGCCGGATGAGGGGGAAGTGCAGATCGCGGCGCTGCTTGAACGCCGTGACGATGTGATGCTCTCCCCCATCTCGTCCGAAGAGGTGGGCGGTCAGCACTGGTTCATCACGCAACGGGGGGCCTTGCGCACCTTGCCGCACATGGCGATCGGCGCGGCGCGCGGGCTGGACGGATTTTTCGCGGCGCGCCTGGTGAGGAAGTGATGCAAAACATAACGCCCGGCACCGCGCAAAAACAATCGGATTATCTTTTTTCGCAATTCGTTATTTCCGTTAACCATTCATTAATAATAATCATGCAGTATGGTTAACGTAATCCAGACATCTGGATTTCTCCCGAGTGGCTCCTGTCCACTCTGTTTGACGCCTCCCTGTTAGACTTCGAGCCGCGCAACCCCTGCGCGGCTCTTTTTTGTCTGGCCCGATGCTTGCTGCCCGTTCGTGCGGGCCGCGGCCGCTGGCTCATATTGACCGGCGGCGGTGGCGCGAGTGAATATGCGGGCAACGGCAACGGGTGAGAGGGATGGAAAACGACATGCATGGGCCGGCGCGGGAAACCACGGACGGGGCGGACAATCTCGTGGACTTCATGGCGCGGTTCACGACGTCGGCGCAATTCACGCGGGTGTTTCAGGAGGGCATGGCGCTGGTGGAGGAGACGGCCGATTATCTGGACGGCCCGGGGCGGGCGGCGGCGCGCAAGCTTCAGCGGCCGGCGGCGCTGGCCTATGCCACCGAGAGCATGCGCCTGACCACGCGGCTGATGCAGATGGCCTCGTGGCTTCTGTTGCAGCGCGCTCTCTCCAACGGCGAGATCACGCCGCAGGCGGCGGTGGACGAGCAGCGGCGCATCGATCTGGCGGCCATGGAGCCCGGGGCCGGCGACCTGCCGGCCGGGCTGCCCGACGAGCTTGGGGCGCTGATCGTGCGGGCCGACAAGCTGCAACGGCGCATCGCCCGGCTGGCGGCGATGATCGAGGCCGGCGCGCCGCGACAGGGGGAGCACCCGCTGGCGGCGCATCTGGAACGCCTCGGCAAGGCGTTCGGCGGGGCCTGAGGCGGCGGCCGCACATTGACTTTGGCGGCCCATCCCCGTTGCCGCCGCCATCGATGCCAAGGGCGGCCCCGTGGGGCGTCGCCACCAGCGGTCACCTGCCTGATATCATGAGAAGCGGGAAACGGACGGCCGGCGGCCTCAATGCGCGTTGCGCCATGAGGCGGCGGAGAACACGGTGCGCAGGATGATGTAGAGATCGAACCAGATCGACCAGCGTTCGATGTATTCCAGATCCAGCTCGATGCGCCGGCGCAGTTTTTCCTCGGTGTCGGTCAGGCCGCGCCAGCCGTTCACCTGCGCCCAGCCGGTGATGCCCGGCAGCACCTTGTGGCGGCGCGCATACAGCCGCATCTGGCGGGTGAACCCGTCGTCGTGATCCACCGCGTGCGGGCGCGGCCCGACCAGCGACATCTCGCCCATCAGCACGTTGAACAGCTGCGGCAGCTCATCGATGCTGTGGCGGCGCAAGAAACGCCCGACGCGGGTGATGCGCGGATCGTCGCGGGTGGCCTGCCGGCCGCCGTTTTCCTCCGTCACCGTCATGGTGCGGAACTTCCAGATGCGGAAGGTGCGGCCGTTGAAGCCGCGCCGCCGCTGGCGGAAGAACACCGGGCCGGGGCTGTCCAGCTTGATGGCCAGCCCGACCATGAGGAACAGCGGCGCCAGCAGCATGACACCCAGTCCCGCGCCGATGAGGTCGAAGGTCCGTTTCAGCCCGCGCGCCCACACCGACAACGGCGGCCGGGTCAGCTCCAGCGAGGTGATCGCTCCGATGCGCTGCACCCTGGCGTCGCGGAACGTCTCCAGCAGCCGGTCGCCACTTAAGTGCACCGTCACCGGCAGATCGAGAAACTGCCGCACGATGCGCTCGATCAGCGCCTGCTGCGTCCATGGCGAGAGCACATAGACCTCCGCGATACCCAGGGTGCGCGCTCTCGCCGCCACCTGCCGCAGATGATGGCCCAGCATGGCCTGATCGGGCCGCCCCCCGTCATCGGTGCGCAGGCGCACCTCGTCGATCACCCGCAGGCCCACCTCTTCCGGCTGATAGCGGGCGTGGAAGCGCCGCAGCGCCTCGGCGGTGCCGATCAGCAGCGTCGGCCGGCCGGTCAGCAGGCCGGTGCGAAAGCCGTTTTCGGCCAGACGCAGGAACAGCTCGCGCACCAGCAGCAGGCCGCCCAGCGAAGCGATGAAGAACAGCGCCACGGCGGCGCGCGAATAAACTTGCGTGCCCTTGGCCACGAAACCGATCACCAGCAGCGCCAGAAAGGCGTAGCCCAGGGCGTGAAACAGCGCCGGCGCGCCGCGTCCTTCGGTCAGCAGGCTTTTCACCGAATAGGCGTCGCCGGCGATGCGCAGCGGCACGAAGATCAGCGCCGTCAACAGCCCCAGCCCCAGATAGTCGAGCGCCTGATCCGGCCCGAAACTGCCATAGGCCAGATGATGATACAGCCCGCTGACCACCACCGCCAGCGTGGCGATGACCACCACGTCAAACGTCGCATGCAGGGCGGAGAAAGCCGTATCGCTCAGACTCACCGGCCAGCGCCGCAGGCTGACGCCGCCCTGGGCCGGATGCTGTGGCTGTTCCATGGGTATCGGCTCCCGCTAGCACGTCATCGTCATGCAGGCCGCCGGGAAGCCATCGGCGCGTCAGCCGGGAAATCCCGCGATGACACACCATCAAGCCCCCTTCAGGCCCCGTGCCCGAAGCGGGTGCAAGGAGTTTGCCAAAGAAAAGGAAGATGAAGGGGCGGCGCGATCAGCCGGCGGCGCGCGCCTCTTGCAGCGTCTTCAGGCCGGGCTTCGGCGCCATCACCAGCACCGCCATGTTGCCCGGCTTGTGCGTGTTGCGATACATGCGCATGTGCGCTTCCGGCAGCCGCTCCCACGGAAAGGTTTCCGACAGCACCGGATCGATGCGCCGCTGCATCACCAGCCGGTTGGCCGCCGCGGCCTGTTTCAGATGCGCGAAGTGCGAGCCCTGCACGCGCTTCTGGTGCATCCACACGTAGCGCGCATCGAAGGTGATGTTGTAGCCCGTCGTGCCGGCGCAGAACACCACCATGCCGCCGCGCTTGACCACGAAGCACGACACCGGAAACGTCGCCTCGCCCGGATGCTCGAAGACGATGTCGACGTTATTGCCCTTGCCGGTGAACTCCCAGATCGCCTTGCCGAAGCGCCGCGCTTCCTTCAGCCATTCGCCGTATGCCGCCGTGCCCACCTCCGGCATCGGCCCCCAGCAGGAGAAGTCGCGGCGGTTGATGTAGCCTTTCGCGCCCAGCTCCATGACGAAGCGGCCCTTCTCGTCATCGGAGACGACGCCGATGGCGTTCGCCCCCGTCACCTTGCACAGCTGAATGGCCGACACCCCCAGCCCGCCGGAGCCCCCCCACACCAGCACGTTCTGGCCCGGCCCCAGGATGTGCGGCGCATGGCCGAACAGCATGCGATAGGCGGTGGCCAGGGTCAGCGTGTAGCACGCCGCCTCCTCCCAGCTCAGGTGTTCCGGCTTGGGCATCAGCTGCTGTTCCTGCACCCGGGTGAACTGGGCGAAGGCGCCGTCCGGCGTCTCGTAGCCCCAGTTGCGCTGTGACGGGGAGAGCATCGGGTCGCCGCCGTGGCATTCCTCGTCGTTGGCGTCGTTCTGGTTGCAGTGGATGACCACGTGATCGCCCACCTT
>DRPD01000352.1 GCA_011374735.1 Thermopetrobacter sp. | reverse complement strand
CCGGCCTGCTCTTCATGTGCCTCATGCGCCTGCGCAGGCACCTGCTCAGCCCCTTGCTCAGGTTCCTCAGCCTCATTGGGCGGGGCATTTTCTTCCTGCGCTTCGGCCGCGGGCGGCTTCGGCGCCGGGCGGCGCTCGGCCCGATAGCCCAGCGTGCGCAGGATGGCGGCGAAATCCTCGCCCGAACAGCCCACCAGCGACATCATGTCGGGAATGACGGTGAAGCCGCCGCCCTCCACCGATCCCTCAGGTCGTTCCTCGCCAGAAAAGCGCGGCTTCCAGAACACGCGGTCGCGGATCATGTCGCCCAGGCGCTCCAGCATGTCGATGCGCACCACGCGGCCGCCGCAGGTCATGTAGCCGGCCACCCGCGCGAAGCCCTCCGGCCAGGCCGGATCGGCGGCGGCGGAGGTGAGACCATTGCCCGGCGGCGGCGGCAGATCGGCGATGTCCACATCCAGCCCGCCTTCGCGGCGCCGGGCCAATGTCCACAGCAGCAGGCGCAAGGCGGTGGGGGCGGGCTTCAGCAGGGCCGGGATATAGATGTGCCAGGCCCCGAAGCGCACCCCGTGGCGACGCAGCCCGGCGCGGGTGTCCTGATCGAGGCCGCGCACCTCTTCGGCCACCAGTGCGCGCTTAAGCACGCCCAGATGCTCCACGAGGCGAAAGGCCAGCCCCTTGGCCAGGCCGCTCAGCGCCTCGTCCTCGCGCAGGTCGAACAGTGGCGCGAGCACCTCGCGCAAATGGCGCGACACGAATTTCTCCAGGCGGAAGGCCACCGCCTTGCGGGAGAGGTCGTCGAGCGCCTCGTCGGCCAGCAGCGTCAGGCCGGGCTTGAGCGGATCGTCGCCGGGGCGCAGGCGGGCGACGGCGGCGGATTGCCAGATCACCTCGCCGCTGGCGGTGAGCGTGAAATCGCCATCAGGCGCGGCGCTCAGGGCCTGGGCGCGGGCGCTCAGCTCGCCGCCCAGCACGGTGCGCGCGGCGGCCGCGAAGGCCTTGTCGGCGGCGCCTTCGGCCCGGCCCTCGGGGATGAAGCGCAGGCCCTCGATGCGGCCGGCCACCTCGCCTTCCACCACCACCGCTCCGTCGTCGTGCACCTCGGTCATCAGCTCCCGCCTGTCGCGCAGTTTTCTCAACAGGACGGCAGTTTTCCTGTCGATGAAGCGTTTCGTCAAGCGTTCATGCAGGGCGTCGGACAGTTTGTCCTCGATGGCGCGGGTGGTTGCGCGCCAGTGGGCGGCGTCATCGAGCCAGTCGGCGCGGTTGGCGACGAAGCTCCAGGTGCGGATGTGGGCGATGCGGGCCGACAGGGTGTCGATGTCGCCGTCATAGCGCGCGCAGCGGTTCACCTGGCGGGCCAGCCAGTCCGCGGCGATGACCCCGTCGTGATCGCTCAGCTGCAGGAAGATGGCGCCGATCAGGCGGGCGTGATCGCTGGGCGAGATGTTGCGGTAGTCGGGCAGCTGGCAGACCGCCCACAGCAGCCGCAGGCGGTCTTCATCACCAAGCCGGGCGGTGATCTCGTCATCGCGGGCCAGCATCTGCAACGCCGTCACATCCGCCGCCAGCGGGGCGCGCCACAGGCGGGGCTTGTCCGGCGCCGCGCGCAGGGAGGCCAGCAGGGCGTTCACGGAGGCGAAGGACAGATCGCGGTTGCGCCACTGTAAGGCCCTGATGGGCGCGAAACGGTGGTCTTCCAATGCCTCGATGGTGTCGGCGTCGAAGGGCCGGGCGGCGGCGGTGACGCCGAAGGTGCCGTCATCGAGATAGCGCCCGGCGCGGCCGGCGATCTGGCCCAGCTCCAGCCGCGTCAGGTCGCGGTGGCGCTGCCCGTCGAACTTGCGGGTGGCGGCGAAGGCCACATGGTCGATGTCCATGTTCAGGCCCATGCCGATGGCGTCGGTGGCCACCAGATAGTCCACGTCGCCGGACTGGAACAACGCCACCTGGGCGTTGCGGGTGCGCGGGCTGAGCGCCCCCATGACCACCGCCGCGCCGCCCTTCTGGCGGCGCAACAGCTCGGCCACGGCATAGACCGACTGGGCGGAGAAGGCGACGACGGCGCTGCGCGGCGGCAGGCGGGTGATCTTGCGGCCGCCGGCCCAGGTGAGCCGCGACAGGCGCGGGCGGGCGCGGAACTTCGCCCGCGGCAGCAGACCTTCGAGCACCTCGCGCATGGCCGCGGCGCCCATCAGCCACGTCTCGCGGCGGCCGCGCAAGTGCAGCAGGCGGTCGGTGAACACATGGCCGCGCTCGGCGTCGGCGGCCAGCTGCACCTCGTCGATGGCCACGAAATCGGCATCGGTGCGCGCCGGCATCGCCTCCACGGTGCACACCCGGTAGCGCGCCCCTTCAGGCGCGATCTTCTCCTCGCCGGTGACGAGCGCCACCCTGGCGGCCCCGAGGCGGGCGCACAGGCGGTCATAGACCTCGCGGGCCAGCAGCCTGAGCGGCAGGCCGATGACGCCGCTGTCGTGCTCCAGCATGCGTTCGATGGCCATGTGGGTCTTGCCGGTGTTGGTGGGGCCCAGCATGGCGATGAGGGAAGAGGCGGCGGGCATCGGACTCGCGAGCGGATTTGCGTGGATTGCGCTGAGGGGCGTTTTGCGCCGTTTCGGCACGGCCCGTCAACCATTGGAACATGCCGGGAACGTGGCGCGATGCCCGTTCGGCGGCGGCTGGCCGCGGGTGCGCCCGGCGTCCGGAAGTTAACGGCGGCGCTTCATGGTTGATGAAGCGTTAACGGCCCGTGCGCGAATGCGGGCCGCCCCGTTCACCACCGGAACGGCGCGAGAACGAACCGGGGGCGAATCACTAAACCGGCCAGGATTCAGGATTCGTTCTCACCACATCTTGTGGGCGGCCGCCAGCCAGACCACAAGCGCCGCGCCCGGGCGCTCGCGTGACGGGGCGGCCGTCAACATTGGCGTATCATTTCGGGACAGCGCGCTTCGGGGGCCATGATTGGTCAATCATTTACGTTTTTCCGTTGTAATGGCGCCCGGCCATGACATTCACTGCAAGAGGGGGCGCGATCTTGAGCCTGACCCAACAAAAACAAGGCCCGGACAAGGGCGTATGCGCGGCGCCGGAGTCGGCGGCGGCCTGTATTCAGGACGCGCTGGCGGCGGTGGACGAGGCGGCCTATTGCTGGCTGATCGACGAAGACCGCCTGATCTGGAGCGACGGGGCGTGGCGGGTGCTGGGCATCGACGAAGACACCATGGAGCGGATCGCCAGCGGCCGCGGCTACGCCGCCTTGCTGGAAAACGACAACCTGACCACCCGCTATGACACGGTGATGTATACCCGCGCCACGGATCACGGCGACGGGGTGCGCTTCGCCATCGAATACACCCTGAAATCGACGGACGCGGACGGCGCGCCGGTCAGGGTGGAGGATTGCGGGCGCTGGCACGCCGGCGCGGAGGGCAAGCCGGCCATCGTGCGCGGCGTGGTGCGCCGCCTGGGCCAGGCCACCGCCATGCGCAACGGACGCGGCATCATGTTGCGCGACCCCAACTCCGGACTGCTGACCCATCACGGGCTGATGGAGGCGCTGGAGGAATCCTTCAAGGGCTATCGCGACAACGGCGGCTCGTTCGCCTTCGTGGCGGTGTCGGTGGACAATCTCGACGTCATCATCGACGCCTACGGCCACCGCCGGGCCGGCGAGCTGCTGGCGCTGATCGGGCGGCGGCTGCGCGAGGTGGCGCGCAGCGGCGACACGGTGGCGCACCTGGGCGATTCGCGGTTCGGGCTGATCGTCAACGACTGCACGCTGGAGGATCTCAACGTCGCCATCCGGCGCTTCCTGATGTCGGTGAACACCCGGGTGCTGGAAACGGAGACCGGGCCGGTGTGGGCGATGGCCAGCGTCGGCGGCGTCATCCTGCCGGACATGGCGACGGATGTGGAGGAGGCCCTGTTCTGCGCCGAGGAAGCCCTCAGCAAGGCGCGCCGCCAGCCGCTGTGCCGGTTCGCCATCTATGAAGAAGACAGCAAGCGTTCCTCGGAACGGCGCATCAACGCGCGGCTGACGGCGGACATCATCGACGCGCTGCACAATCATCGCTTCACCCTCGCCTTTCAGCCGGTCATCGACGCCGAAAACGGCAAGCCGTGGTTCCACGAGGCGCTGCTGCGCCTGAAGCAGGACGACGGGCGGATCGTGCCGGCGGTGCATCTGATCCCGCTGGCGGAGAAGCTGGGGATCATCCGGCTGATCGACTTCACGGTGGCGGAGCTGGCGCTCATCACCTTGCGCGACCATCCGGCGGCGCGGCTGTCGATCAACCTCTCCGGCTACACGGCGCTCGATCCGTTCTGGCAGCGCCGCTTGCTCGACCTGATCGCCGGGCACGATGATCTCGCCACCCGGCTGCTGATCGAGATCACCGAGACGGCGACACTGGACGAACCGGAGGTGATCGCCGCCTTCATCGGCCAATTGCGGGAGCTGGGCTGCGAGGTGGCGATTGACGATTTCGGCTCCGGGTACACGTCCTACAAGGGGCTGAAGCTGCTCAAACCCGACGTGGTGAAACTCGATGGCAGCTACTGCCACGACCTGACGGAAAATCAGGAAAACGCCCATTTCGTGCGCGCCCTCATCGACATGGCCGACAAGATCGGCTTCACGGTGGTGGCGGAATGGGTGCGCGGCGAGGAGGACGCGGCGTTGCTGCGCGAGTGGGGGGTGCGCGGCCTGCAAGGGCACTTGTTCGGGGCGGCCGACGTGGGCAAACCGTGGCCGGCGCCGGAACTGGAGACGTCTCGCCTGCAAGACGCCCTGCTGTCCGGCGCGGACAAGAGCGACCTGCTGCAGGCGGCCTGCCCGAAATGCGTCGAGCCGCGGGGGGTGGCGGATGCGCCGGCAGAGGTGGAGGCCACCACGACCGGCGCGGAAGGCCCAACCCGTGCCAATGCCGGCGATGACCTGGCCACGTTATCCGGGCAACTCGATGACGAATTGCGCAAGCTGAAGGCGCTGCTGGCGCAATTGCGCGGCGGTTGAGCGGTTCCCTCCCCTTTCGTCTGATAGACCAATTGCCGCGTTGCCGGGCGGCGGCCGGCCTCCTTTAATTAAGCGTGGATGCACACGCGATCATGGCCGCCGGCCAGCGGCTGCGGGCGGCCCGGCACGAGGGAGGCCGTTCATGAGCAGGCAGGTGGAACCGGTGGTGATCGCCGCCGCGGCGCGCACGCCGGTGGGTGCCTTCAACGGCGCGCTGGCCGCCCTGGCCGCCCAAGAGCTGGGGGCCGTGGCGCTGAAGGCGGCGGCGGCGCGGACCGGCATCGATCCCGCAGACATCGACGAGGCCATTCTCGGCCAGGTGCTGAACGCCACGGGCGGCCAGAACCCGCCCCGGCAGGCGGCGCTGGCGGCCGGCATGCGGCAAGAGAGCACGGCGTGGGGGATGAACCAGGTGTGCGGGTCGGGCCTGCGGGCGGTGGCGCTGGCGATGCAGCAGATCGCGCTGGGCGAGGCGGCGATCGTCGCCGCCGGCGGCATGGAATCGATGTCCAACGCGCCGCACGCGGCGCACCTGCGCTCCGGGGTGCGCATGGGCGAGGCGCGGATGGTGGACACCATGGTGCACGACGGGCTGTGGGATGCCTTCAACGATTGCCACATGGGCATCACGGCGGAGAACGTGGCCGAACGCTGGCAGATCGGCCGCGAGGAGCAGGACGCCTTCGCCGTGGCCTCGCAGCACAAGGCGGCGGCGGCGCGCCGCGCGGGGCGTTTCAGGGAAGAGATCGCGCCGGTGACCATCTCCACCCGCAAGGGCGAGACGGTGGTGGACGAGGACGAATACATCCGCGAGGGCGTGACCCTCGACGATCTGGCGCGGCTGCGGCCGGTGTTCAGGAAGGACGGCACGGTGACGGCGGGCAACGCGTCGGGCATCAACGACGGCGCGGCGGCGCTGATCCTGATGTCGGAAGGCGAAGCGGAAAAACGCGGCCTCACGCCGCTGGCGCGCATCGTCGCGTGGGGCCAGTCGGGGGTGGATCCGGCGATCATGGGGATCGGGCCGGTGGCGGCCTCCCGGCGGGCACTTGAAAAAGCCGGCTGGGGCGTGGACGATCTGGATCTGGTGGAGGCCAACGAGGCGTTCGCGGCGCAGGCCATCGCCGTGAACCGCGAGATGGGCTGGGACGAGGAGATCGTCAACGTCAATGGCGGGGCGATCGCCATCGGCCATCCGATCGGCGCCTCCGGGGCGCGCATCCTGACCACGCTGCTGCATGAAATGCGGCGCCGCGAGGCGCGGCGCGGGCTGGCCACCTTGTGCATCGGTGGCGGCATGGGCGTCGCGCTGTGCGTGGAACGCGGCTGAGAACAAGGGAAGAGGTGTCACCATGACGGCACGCACGGCATTGGTCACCGGCGGCACGCGGGGCCTGGGGGCGGCCATGGCGCGCGCCCTGCAGGAGGCGGGATACACCGTGGCGGCGACCTATGCCGGCAACACGGAAGCGGCTCAGGCCTTCGCGCAGGATACGGGGGTCGCCGTCTATCGCTGGGACGTGGCCGACGCGGCGGCCTGCGCCGACGGCGTGGCGCAGGTGGAGGAGGAGCTGGGGCCGGTGGACGTGCTGGTCAACAACGCCGGGATCACCCGCGACGCCTTCCTGCACAAGATGGACGAGGAGCAATGGCGGGCGGTGATCGCCACCAATCTCGATTCGCTGTTTCACAT
>DRPD01000351.1 GCA_011374735.1 Thermopetrobacter sp. | reverse complement strand
TGGCTTCTGGCTTCTGGTTTCTGGTTTCCGGCTTCCGGCTTCTGGCTTCTGATTACCGCGCCGTGCCCAGCCACGCCGCGACACGGGTGCGCAGCGCATCGGCCAGGGTGCGCGCCGCCGCCTGTTGCGCGTGTTCCTTCGCCTGGCGGTCGGCCAGCGGCAGGCGGGTGGTCAGATAGCTGGTGTCGGCGAAGGTCGAGCCTTTCAGCACCACCTTGCCGCTTCGCTTGTCCTTCAAGGTGAAGTCGGCCAGCAGCCGGTAGCGGTATTGCTTGGCGTCGGAGGTGGAGGCCACCACGGTTTCCTGAACGTCCTCGCGGGCGGTGAAGGCGAGCAGGTAGCGTCCGCCGCCCTCCGCCGCCGGCGGAATGCCGGCCAGAAAGGCGTTGCGCACCAGCTGGCCCAGCCGCGTGGTCTGTGCCGCCACGTCCACCTCGCGCAAGCTGGCCGAAACGGCGCCGGCCGACGTGCCGTAAAGCGGCCGCCAATTGCAGCCGGCCAGCGGCATGGCGGATATGGCGAGCAGAAAAGTGCGGCGATTCATCAGGGTCATCCGATCAGTTGGCCACCACGTTGACGATGCGTCCGGGAACCACGATCACCTTGCGCACCGTCTTCTCCCCCACCGCCCGTTTTACCGCATCACGGGCCAGCACGAAAGCCTCCAGCTCTTCCGCCGCCATGTCCTTGGCCACCGTCACCTCGTCGCGGCGCTTGCCGTTGACCTGCACCGGCAGGGTGATGGTGTCCTCCACCAGCAGCGTTTCGTCGGCCTCCGGCCACGCCGCCTCGGCCACCAGCCCCTCGTGGCCCAGCGCCCGCCAGCATTCCTCGGCCAGATGCGGCATCATCGGCGCGAAGCACTGCACCATGATGCGCCCCGCTTCGCGCAAGGCCGCCGCCTCGCCGGGTTGCGCCGCGCCACTTTTCAGGAAATCGCCGATGGCGTTGGCCAGCTCGTGCAGCCGCGCCACGGCCCGGTTGAAGCGCAGCCGTTCGATGTCCGCCGTCACCGCCGCCAGCGCCTTGTGCGCCGCCTTGCGCAATTCCACGGCCCGGTCGGACAGCTCCTCCTCGCCGTCCCGAAGCGGCGTGCCGGCGATATCGGCGATCAGCCGCCACACCCGTTTCACAAAGCGCGCCGCGCCCTCCACGCCCGCTTCCGTCCATTCGATGTCGCGCTCCGGCGGGCTGTCGGAAAGGATGAACCAGCGCGCCGTGTCGGCCCCGTATTTGGCGACGATGAATTCCGGATCGACCACGTTCTTCTTCGACTTCGACATCTTCTCCACCGCCCCGGCGATGACTTTCTCGGCCGTCTCGCGATGGAACAGGCCGCCGTCGCGCCGCTCGATCTGCGCCGGCTCCACCCATTCGCCGCTTTCGGTGCGGTAGGTCTCGTGGATCACCATGCCCTGCGTGAACAGCGCCGCGAACGGCTCCTTCAGGTGCAGATGGCCGGTGTCGGTCATGGCCCGCGCGAAGAAGCGCGAATACAGAAGATGCAGGATGGCGTGCTCGATGCCGCCGATATACTGATCCACCGGCAGCCACGCCTTCGCCGCGTCAGGATCGACCGGCACGGCGGCGTGCGGCGAGCAGAAGCGGGCGTAATACCAGGAACTGTCGATGAAGGTGTCGAAGGTGTCCGTCTCGCGCGTCGCGTCGGCACCGCAGTTGGGGCATTTCACGTGCTTCCAGGTGGGGTGGCGTTCCAACGGATTGCCCGGCTGATCGAAGCTCACGTCTTCCGGCAGCGTCACCGGCAGATCGTCCTTCGGCACCGGCACCACGCCGCACGACGGGCAATGGATGATCGGGATCGGGCAGCCCCAGTAGCGTTGCCGCGACACCCCCCAGTCGCGCAGGCGATAGTTCACCTGCCGCTCGCCGATGCCCATTGCCTCCATGCGCCGCGCCACCTCCTCCTTGGCCTCCGCGACGCTCAGGCCGTTGAGGAAGTCGGAGTTGATGAGCGCCACGTTGTCGCCCTCGCTGTCGGTGAAGGCTTCATCACCGATGCGGCATTCCTCCGCCGGAGTGTCCTTCGGGCACACCACCGGGATCACCGGCAGATCATACTTGCGCGCGAAGTCCAGATCGCGCTGGTCATGGGCCGGGCAGCCGAAGATCGCCCCCTCGCCATAGCCCATCAGCACGAAATTGGCCGCATAGACCGGCAACAACACGTCGTCGCGGAATGGATGGCGGGCTTTGAGCGGTAATAGGATACCCTTCTTCTCCGCCTGCTCGATGGCCTCTTCCGACGTGCCGAGTGC
>DRPD01000350.1 GCA_011374735.1 Thermopetrobacter sp. | reverse complement strand
CCCACCGCACGGCCGCCGGCGGCGGTGATGTTGGCCACCACCTGCTTGTTGACGGAGCCTGACAGCACCATTTCCGCCACCTCCACCGTCTGCGCGCAGGTGACGCGCAGGCCGTCCTCGAAGCGGCTGGCGATCCCCAGCTTCTGCAGCATCTGGCCGATCTGCGGCCCGCCGCCGTGGACGATCACCGGATGGATGCCCGACAACTTCATCTGCACCACGTCGGCGCAGAACATCCGCGCCAGCGCCGGATCGCCCATGGCGTGGCCGCCATACTTGATGACCACCGTCTGCCCGGCGTAGCGCTGCATGAACGGCAGCGCCTCGGCCAGCACCTGGGCCACTTCCTGTTCGCTCAAATGGGTGGTGTCGATATCCATGAGATGTCGCGCCCCGCAAGGTCCGGATGGCCGCCCTTATAGCCGCTGGCGATCACTATTCCAACACGCGGCGACGCGAACGGATGCCGCGAGCGGCCCCGTTTGCAGCAACGATCGATGGCGGTTCAGGCCGCGCAGAGACGGTAGCCGCCGGTTTCGGTGACCAGCAGGCGCGCTTCCGCCGGGTTCTCCTCAATTTTCTGGCGCAGCCGGTAGATGTGGGTTTCCAGGGTGTGGGTGGTGACGGCGGCGTTGTAGCCCCACACCTCGCTGAGCAGGGTGTCGCGATCCACCGCCCGGCCGGCCCGGTAGAGATATTTCAAGATGGCCGATTCCTTCTCCGTCAGGCGCACCTTGCGGTCATCATCGGTGATCAGCAGCTTGCGGGCCGGATGAAAGGTATAGGGGCCGATTTTGAAGGTGGCGTCCTCGCTTTGCTCGAACTGGCGCAGCTGGGAGCGGATGCGGGCCAGCAGCACGGCGAAGCTGAACGGCTTGGTGACGTAATCGTTGGCGCCGGCGTCCAGCCCGAGGATGGTATCGGCGTCCGAATCCTGGGCGGTGAGCATGATGACGGGGCCGGCGAAGCCGTTCTTGCGCATGATCTTGCACGCCTCGCGGCCGTCCATGTCCGGCATTTCGATGTCCAGCAGCACCAGATCGCAATCCGCGTCGCGCACCTTGGCGATGCCTTCGGTGGCGTTGGCCGCCTCGACGATGGAAAATTCCTCATGCAAGGCGAACTGTTCGCGCAGGATGTCGCGCAGGGCGTCGTCGTCATCGACGATGAGAATGGTGCGGCGGGTGCTCATGGGCGCTTCCGTCCTTGTTGTCAGTGCGTGGCGGGAAGTTTACGGTGTGCGCGGGATGGTTGCAAAGAGGGCGCATGCGGCACACACGCATTTGTGAACGCTTGATCGTGCGGCCGCGGCCCGGCGCTGGCGGGCGGCGCGGCGTGCTGCTGGCCGGGGCGCTGCGGCTGCCGGTGGCGCTGGGCGCCAACGGCCTGAGCCATCGGCCGCGCGAGGGCGATGAGGCGACGCCGGTGGCCGACATGGCGCTGCTGGCGGCGTTGTATCGGCCCGACCGGGTGCGGCGGCCGCAAACGGCGCTGCCGGTGAAGCCGATCCGGCCCGATGACGGCTGGTGTGACGCGCCGTTTCATCCCCGCTATAACCGGCCGGTGGCGTTGCCGTTCGCCGCGTCTCATGAACGCCTGTGGCGTGATGATCGGCTCTATGACCTCGTGGTGGTGCCGGACTTCAACATCCACCCGCGCGAACAGGGGCGGGGCAGCGCCATCTTCCTGCACGTGGCCGAAGCGGACTTTTCGCCGACGGCGGGCTGCATCGCGCTGAAAAAGGGCGATCTGGAGCGCCTGCTGGCGCGTTGCGGGCCTGGCACGCGGTTGCTGGTTGCGCCTTGACATCGGCCGCCGCGTGGCGGAATAGCTTGCTCTCATTCATCACAGCGAAGCGATGCAAGGGACGAACATGGCCGGCAAGAAGAGGCGCGGCGATCCGGTCAATGGCTGGCTGGTGCTCGACAAGCCGCACGACATGACCTCCACCGCCGCGGTCGGCGCCGTGAAGCGCCTGTTCAACGCCCGGAAGGCGGGCCACGGCGGCACCCTCGATCCGCTGGCCACCGGCGTGCTGCCCATCGCCTTCGGCGAGGCCACCAAGACGGTGCAATGGGCGATGGAGGGCGAGAAGGCCTATCGCTTCACGGTGCGCTGGGGCGAGGAGCGCGACACCGACGATGCGGAGGGCGAGGTGATCGCCACTTCCGACATGCGCCCGTCGCGCGCGGAGATCGAGGCGCTGCTGCCCGACTACACCGGCGAGATCGCGCAGCTGCCGCCGAGGTTCTCGGCCATCAAGATCAGGGGCGAGCGGGCCTATGACCTGGCGCGCGACGGCGAGGAGGTGGAGCTGCGGCCGCGGCTGGTGCACATCGACCATCTGGAACTGGTGGAGATGCCCGACGCCGACACGGCGGTGTTCGAGGCGATCACCGGCAAGGGCGCCTACGTGCGCGCCCTGGCGCGCGATATGGGGCGCGACCTGGGCTGTCTGGGCCATATCGCCGAGCTGCGCCGCACGCGGGTGGGGCCGTTTGCCATCGAGGATGCGATTTCACTGGAAAAGCTGGAGGAATTGCGCCATAAGGAGGCCGATCGCAGTGCCCTGCGGGCGGTGCTGTTGCCGGTTCAGACCGCGCTGGACGACATCCCGGCGCTGGCCCTGGACCGCAATCAGGCCGCCCGCCTGTTGCGTGGTCAGCAGGTGATCCTGCGCGGCGCCGAGGCGCCCGTGGCCGAACAGGCGGTGCTGGCGATGTGGAAGGGAAAACCCATCGCCATCTGCGCCATCGAGGCCGGGCTGCTGAAGCCCAAACGGGTCTTCAACCTGTCCTGACCGGGGCCACGCGGTCTTGCCATGCAACCCATTTCATGAGGAGCAACCCGATGTCGATTACCCCTGAGCGCAAGCAGGAATTGATCGAGGAATACGCCCGCGAGAAGGGCGACACCGGTTCGCCGGAGGTGCAGGTGGCCATTCTCACCGAGCGCATCCGCAACCTGACCGAACACTTCAAGACCCACAAGAAGGACAATCACTCCCGGCGCGGGCTTTTGAAGCTGGTGTCGAACCGGCGCAAGCTGCTCGACTATCTGAAAAGCCGGGACGAAGCCCGCTATCAGGAGCTGATCAAGCGCCTCGGCTTGCGCCGCTGAAGGCGGGCCATCCGGAATGCATCTTGCCTGAAGACCCCGCGCCCGTTCATCCGGGCCGGCCCTGGCTTTCATGAAAGCCGTGTTGAACCGCCACAGGCAGGATGAGGAAGCAGTGAAAACAGGCGGCTTACACCAACAGGCAAGAGACGGAAGACCATGTTCGACATTCATACCGTGGAAATCGAGTGGGCCGGACGCCCGCTGAAAATCGAAACCGGCCACATCGCCCGTCAGGCCGACGGGGCGGTGCTGGTCAGCTATGGCGAAACGACGGTGCTGGCCACCGTGGTGGCGGAGAAGGCGCCGCGCCCGGGGCTGGATTTCTTCCCGCTCACCGTCAACTATCAGGAGAAGACCTACGCGGCCGGCAAGATCCCCGGCGGTTTCCTGAAGCGCGAGGGGCGGCCCAGCGAGAAGGAAGTGCTGGTGTCGCGCCTCATCGACCGGCCCATCCGGCCGCTGTTCGACAAGGCGTTTCGCTGCGAGACGCAGATCATCGCCACGGTGCTCTCCCACGATCTGGAGAACGATCCGGACATCGTCGCCATGGTCGCGGTGTCCGGCGCGCTGGCCATCGCCAACCTGCCCTTCAAGGGGCCGATCGGCGGGGCGCGCGTCGGCCTCGTGGAAGGCGCGTTCGTGCTCAACCCGACCCTCGATCAAATGGAGGAGACGCAGCTCGATCTGGTGGTGGCGGGCACCAGGGACGCGGTGCTGATGGTGGAATCGGAGGCCGAAGAGCTGTCGGAGGACGACATGCTGAAGGCCGTCATGTTCGGCCATGAGGGCTTTCAGCCGGTGATCGCGGCCATCGAGGAGCTGGTGGCGAAGGCGGCGAAGGAACCGCGCACCGTGGAGCCCATCGACATCTCCGCCGAACTGGAAGAGGTGCGCAAGCTGGTGGAAACCGATCTGCGCGAAGCCTATTCCATCGTCGACAAGATGGAGCGCCACGCCGCCGTCGATGCGGCGCGCGAGAAGATGCTGGCCGAACTGTGCCCGGCGGAGAAGGCGGAGGCCGGCGAGTGCGAGCCGGGGCCGTATCTGGACGCCTTCAAGAAGCTGGAGAAGGAGATCGTGCGCGGCGGGATCCTCGAAACCGGCACGCGCATCGACGGGCGCAAGCTCGATGAGGTGCGGCCCATCGAATCGCTGGTCGGGGTGCTGCCGCGCACCCACGGCTCGGCCCTGTTCACGCGCGGCGAGACGCAGGCGCTGGTGGTGACCACGCTGGGCACCGGTGACGACGAGCAGTTCATCGACGCGCTGGAGGGCACCTACCGGGAGAACTTCCTGCTG
>DRPD01000349.1 GCA_011374735.1 Thermopetrobacter sp. | reverse complement strand
ATCCAGAGGCGAATGGCCTGCATGGAAATGTCCTCGCGCTTCAGAACGCCGCGCTCGAGCAGCACCTTGCCGATGGAGGTGTAGGGCAGGCCCGATTTCGCCGCGTAGGTGAGTCGCACCACGCGCCCCGATGGCAACCGCACCCGCCCCGATCCCTGCACCTGCATGAAGAAGCGATCGACGGGCGAGGCGAGCCAGACAAGCTCCAGCCCGCGCCCTTTCAGCGCCCCCTGTTCGATCTCGCGGCGCGAGAAATAGGGCTTCGGCCCGCCCCGGGTGCGCCGGCCGTAAACCAGCCCCGTTCGCTTGCGTTCTGCGGGCGTGAAGGTCACCAGATCGTCCGGCTTCGCATACAGCGGCCAGCGGCAGCGGGCGGTGCGTTGCAGGCACCCTTGCACTTCCGGCTCGTAATAGCCGGTGAACAGCCCCGCCGGGCGCTGGTTGCCGGCCGCCATCACCGGCTGGAAATGCCGCTCGAAGAAGGCCCGCGCCGCCGCCTTGCCGGGCTTCACGCGCCGCGCCGCGCGGCACGCCGCCAGCCAGTCGGCGCGGCGGGTGTTGAAGCGGTGCTTCTTGTGGAAGCCGTGCCGTTCGATCATCGCGCAGGAGCGCCGGAAGGCGGCCAACGCCGCCGCGTGATCGGCCTGCCGCCAGCCGGGCAGGGCGCCGAAGGACACCGCAATGAGAGACGCGCCGCGCATGGCCTCCGGTTGTGCCGGAAAGGCCGCCATGAAGGCAAGGGCGAAGACGGCAAGGGCGGCGCGCATCAGCCCTTGCGCCCATAGCGGTGCAGCTCCGCGCCATGGGCCGCAAGCCAGCGTTCGGCGGCGTCGGTGTGCGGGCAATGGGCCTTCACCAGCCGCCAGAAATCGGCTGAATGGTTCATGTGCACCAGATGCGCCACCTCGTGCGCGGCGATGTAATCGAGCACCAACGGCGGTGCCATGATCAGCCGCCACGAGAAATTGAGATTGCCCTTCGACGAGCACGACCCCCAGCGGCTTTGCTGATCGCGCACCGTGATGCGCGCCACCCGCACCCCCATGGCCGGCGCGTAGGCGCGCACCGCCTGCGCGAAGGCTGCCTTCGCCTGCTCCTTCAGCCAGTCGGCAAGCCGCCGGGGCAGATGTTCCGCCGCGCCACAGACGCAGATGCGCGCCGCCGCGCCCGCGCCCTCGCGCCACACCGCGCCGCGCCGGCGCCCGGGGTGGTGAAAGACGGTGTGCGTCTCGCCCCGAAAGGGAATGCGCGCGCCGTGTGCGAACGGCACCGGAGCGGGGCGCGCCGCCAGCCGCGTGGCGATCCAGTCGCGCTTGCCTTCGGCGAAGGTGAGCGCCGCCGTGAGATCGCCGCGCGGCGGAATGCTCAGATGCACATGCGAGCCGTCCCGCGCGATGCGCAGCACCATGTTCCGGGCCCGCTTGTTGCGGCGGATCACCAACTCCACGGCGCGGCCGCCGATGTCGATGGCCGTTCTGAGCGTGTCCGCCTGCCTCACGCCGCCAGCCAGTCCTTCAGCACCGCCGCGTCGGGCTTGCCGCCCTCGTGCGCCACCTCGCCGTCGATGACCAGCGCCGGGCGGCTGGAAATTCCCAGCATCATCGCTTCCACCTGATCGGTGTTCTCCGACACCTCGACCTGCACCCCCAGTTCCTGCGCGGCGTCGCGCACCATGTCCTGAATGGCCTTGCAGGTGCCGCAGCCGGAGCCATAGATGACCACCTGTTTCATCGCCATGCACTCCTTTCGAGAATCATCGAACGCAGCATAGCGCGATCAGCGGCCCTGCCAAGCTCACAACAGCCGCCCCTGCGCCGGCGGGCGCTTCAGGGGGTTGCCGGCATCAAGGGTCTTCAGGCTGCCCCCCGGCGCCGGTTTGAGCAGCGTCATGGCCTCGCGCGCCGGCACCGCCGGGTCGAGCCAGCGCCTGACGGCGTCAGCATCGAGCAGCAAGGCCGGCATGCGATCGTGCACCGCCGCCACATCGGCGTTGGCATCGACGGTGATGATGACCGCCGTGTCCACCTCGCTGCCGTCCGCCCCCAGCCAGCGATCCCACAGCCCGGCCATGGCGAACACGCCGCCATCGGGGCGCGCGAACAGCCAGGCTTTCTTGTGGCCGCGTTCCCCCGTCCATTCGTAAAACCCGTCGGCCGGGAAGAGGCAGCGGCGGTGCCGCACCAGGCCGCGGAAGGAGGGGCGCTCCAGGAGGGTTTCGGCCCGCGCGTTGATGATCCGCCTGCCCTTCGGCGGCTCCTTCATCCACTGCGGGATCAGCCCCCACAGCGCCAGCCGCCAGCGCCGCGCCCCGTCCGCCGCGCGGCGCACCACGCCCACCGGCTCGCCGGGGCGGATGATGCCGCGCGGCGGAAAGTCGGGAGCCTCCGGCAGGCCGAAGGCGGCCTTCACCGCCGCCGGCGTCACGCTCAATCGATAAAGCCCGCACATGATCCATTCGATAATACGGGATGACGGCGATGGCCACATGAAATGAAAGCGGCGGCCTTGCGCATATCCCGCAAGGCCGCCGCCGGCAATGGTCGGAGTGGGCAGATTCGAACTGCCGACCCCCTGCTCCCGAAGCAGGTGCGCTACCAGGCTGCGCTACACTCCGCCAGGACCCGCTACAGGCGAGCTATATACGCGCAACGTCGCGCCGCCTCAAGAGCGAAGACGGGCCCATGTTGCCACGCCCGCCATGAGACGCTAAGGGAAGGGCCGCATACAACGGACATTGGGGCGTAGCCAAGTGGTAAGGCATCGGGTTTTGGTCCCGTGATCGCAGGTTCGAATCCTGCCGCCCCAGCCATCGGACATGATCCGCCCATGAAACTGCGCCTCATCGCCGTCGGCAAGCTGAAGAAGGGGCCGGAAGCGTCGCTGGTGGAGGACTATCTCGCCCGTGCCCGGCCGTTGTTGCGGCGCATGGGGTTCTCGGCGCTGGAAGTGGTGGAATTGCCCGAATCGCGGGCCCGCGACGCCGCCGGGCGCCAGCGCGCGGAGGCCGCCGCCATCCGCAAGGCGGCCGGAGAGGGCGCGCTGATGCTGCTGCTCGATGAACGCGGCCGGCAACCGGACAGCCGCGCCCTTTCGGAATTGTTGCAACAGCGGGCGCGAAGCGGCGCGGCGCGCCTGGCCATCGTCATCGGCGGGCCGGACGGGGTGGACGCCGCGTTGCGCGAACGGGCGGCGGAGGTGATCGCCTTCGGCCGCCTGACCTGGCCTCACCGGCTGGTGCGGGTGATGCTGGCCGAGCAGCTCTACCGCGCCGCCACCATCGCCGCCCATCATCCCTATCTCCGCGACTGAATCCGCGCCGCCCGGTTCGTTGACTTCGGCGCCGTTTTGCCCGTATAAGCCCGCCCAACCTCTTGTCTTCACCGTTTTGCCGGAGTGCACCTGCGATGAAACGCACCTTTCAGCCCAGCCGCCTCGT
>DRPD01000348.1 GCA_011374735.1 Thermopetrobacter sp. | reverse complement strand
CCTCGCCGCCGGGCCGGTCAGCACCGCCGACGGCGAGCACTGGCGGGCCGGCGCCGCCATGATCCAGCACCTGCCCGGCCATGACGACGAAGAGCAGCGCCGCGATACCCGCGATCAATGGGACACCGCCGTCGCCCTGTTCGACACCATCGCCGACGACGAGCTGCTCGATCCGGGCATCTCGCCGGAGCGTTTGCTGTATCGCCTCTATCATGAGCAGGGCGTGAGGGTGTTCGACCCCGTGCCGGTGCGCTGGCGGTGCTCCTGCGCCCGCGACACCCTGAAGGAGGTGCTGGGCCGCTTCTCCGGGGAAGAGCGCGCCGCCATGGCGGAGGACGGGCGCATCAGCGCCACTTGCCAGTTCTGCGCCCGCCAATACGTGTTCGACCCGGCCGAGTTCGGGGATGCATGATCAGCCGACGCCCACCGGCTGCATGGCGGCGACGATCTCCGCCACCACGGCGCGCACCAGTTGTTCGTCGTCGCCTTCGGCCATCACCCGGATCAATGGCTCCGTGCCCGAGCGGCGGATCAGCAGCCGCCCCGTATCGGCCAGCCGCCGTTCGGCCTCGGCGATGACTTGCTGCACCCTGGTGTCCTTCAGGGGATCGGCGCCGTTGATCCGCACGTTCTCCAGCACCTGCGGCACCGGCGTGAACAGATGGCACACCTCCGACACCTTGCGGCCGCTGTTGGCCACCACCGCCAGCACCTGCAACGCCGTCACCAGCCCGTCACCGGTGCTGACGAAATCCGACAGGATCACATGCCCCGACTGTTCGCCGCCGACGTTGTAACCGCCGGCCCGCATCCGCTCCATCACGTAACGATCGCCCACCTGGGTGCGCACCAGTTCGAGACCGAGATCGTCCAGATACCGCTCCAGCCCCAGGTTGGACATCACCGTCGCCACCACGCCGCCGCCGCTCAGCAGCTGCCGCTCCGCGTAAGCCGTGGCGATCAGGGCGATGATCTGATCGCCATCGATCACCCGCCCCTTTTCATCGACGATCATCACCCGGTCGGCGTCGCCATCCAGCGCGATGCCCACATCGGCCCGCATCTCCCGCACCTTGGCCTGCAATGTCTGCGGCGCGGTGGTGCCCAGCCCGTCATTGATGTTGAAGCCGTCCGGCTCGATACCGATCTTGACCACCTCCGCGCCCAGCTCCCACAGCACGTCCGGCGCCACCTTGTAGGCGGCGCCGTTGGCGCAATCGATGACCACCCTCAAGCCGTCGAAACGCTGGCCGCGCGGCAAGGTGCGCTTGGCGAACTCGATGTAGCGCGCCTGCGCGTCCTCGATGCGCTTCGCCCGCCCCAGCTTGTCCGGCGCCACCGCCAGGCTGGCCGGATCGGCCCGCATCAGCCGTTCGATCTCCTTCTCCTGCTCGTCGGAGAGCTTGTAGCCGTCCGGCCCGAACAGCTTGATGCCGTTGTCGTGAAACGGATTGTGCGAGGCGGAGATCATCACCCCCAGATCGGCCCGCAGCGAGCGGGTCAGCATCGCCACCGCCGGCGTCGGCAGCGGCCCGAACAGCAGCACGTCCATGCCCACCGACAGGAAGCCCGCCGTCAGCGCCTGCTCCACCATGTAGCCGGACAGCCGCGTGTCCTTGCCAATCACCACCCTGGGCCGGTGGCCGTTCTTGAACATGCTGCCCGCCGCCATGCCGCAGCGCATGATGGTGTCCACATCCATCGGCGGCCGGTTGGCCTCGCCGCGAATGCCATCGGTTCCGAACAACTTGCGTGTCATTGATGATGATCCCCGATCGCCACCCGCAAACGCCTCATGAAGGGCGGTTGCATATTGTATCTCGTTCCCGCCGCCCGGCAAACCCCGACCAACGAATCGGAGCGCCGGCGGCCCCTTCGTTCAGGCATGCAGCGCCCGCACCATGCGCGCCATGCGCGCGGTTTCGGCCACGTCATGCACCCGCACGATCTGCGCCCCGGCGGCGACGGCCGCCTGCGCCACCGCCAGCGACCCGGCCACCCGTCCCGCGGGATCGGCCACCTGCGTGACCTCGCCGATGAACCGCTTGCGCGACGCCCCCACCAGCAGCGGCCGACCGAATCCATGAAACATCGTCAGCCGCCGCAGGATGGCCATATTGTCATCCGTGGTTTTGGCGAAACCAAGGCCGGGATCGATGATGAGGCGCTCTTCGGCCACGCCGGCCTTCAGCGCCGCGTCGATCCGCGCCGCCAGTTCGTCATATACCTCCGTCACCACGTCTTCATAGGCCGCCCGTGCCATCATGTCGGTCGGCGTGCCGCGCATGTGCATCAGCACCACCGGCACCTTCAGCGCCGCGACGGCGCGCGCCGCCTCGGCATCGAAGGTGAGGCCCGACACGTCGTTGACGATCCGCGCCCCGGCCCGAACCGCCCGCTCCATCACCACCGCCTTGCGGGTATCGACGCTGACGACATGGCCTTCCGCCGCCAGCGCCTCGATCACCGGGATGACGCGCCGCAACTCTTCTTCCACCGGCACCACCGCCGCCCCGGGCCGGGTCGATTCGCCGCCGATGTCGAGAATGTCCGCCCCCGCCGCCGCCAGCGCCCGGCCGTGGGCGATGGCCCGCTGCGGGTCGTCATGCCGCCCGCCGTCGGAAAAGCTGTCCGGCGTCACGTTGACGATACCCATGACGAGCGGCCGGGAGAAATCGAACCCGCACAGCGGCGCGCGCGGCGCGGTCAACCGGTCAAGCGCCGCCTTCAACGCGGCGTCGCTCTCCGCCCTTTCCACCGCCCGCCGCCAGCCGAGCCAGCGCCGAGAACGTTCGCCGGTGCTGGCGCAGCGGTGCGTCACTTCGAGCATGGTGAAGGCCACGGGCAACCCTTCCGCCGCCCCGGCCAGCCCCGCCGCCGCCAGCTCCCGTCCGTCCCTGCCGTGCACCAGCCCGGCCGGGCGCAGATACAGCGCATCCCCCATCGCCACTTCCGGCTTCCGGCTTCAGGTTTCCGGCTGCGGCTCCAGCCCTTCCGCCCCGTCGCCGGCATCCTTCGGCCTCGTCACCGGCACCGCGGAGGTGGGTTTCTTGCCCGTCGGCGTCTCCTCGTCGTCGCGCTTCGGCTTCTTGCCGGCCAGCAGGTCGCGGATTTCATCGCCGCTCAGGGTTTCGTATTCCAAAAGCCCCTGGGCCAGCGTCTCCAGATCGTCGCGCTTCTCCGTCAGGATCTTCTTCGCCGTGGCGTAGGCTTCATCGAGGATGCGCCGCACCTCCGCGTCGATCTTCTGCGCCGTCGCCTCGGAGATGTTCTTCTGGCGCGTCACCGACATGCCGAGGAACACCTCGTCCTGATTTTCCTCATAGGCCACCAGCCCCAGCTCCTTGGAGAAGCCCCAGCGGGTGACCATGTTGCGCGCCAGCTTGGTGGCCTGATCGATGTCCGACTGCGCGCCGGAGGTGACGTTCTCCGGCCCGAACACCAGTTCCTCCGCCACCCGGCCGCCCATCATGATGGCCAGCCGCGAGGTCATCTGGCGGTATTTCATGGAATAGCGGTCGCCTTCCGGCAGCTGCATCACCATGCCCAGCGCCAGCCCGCGCGGGATGATGGTGGCCTTGTGCACCGGATCGGCGTCCGGCACGTTGAGCGCCACGATGGCGTGCCCGCCCTCGTGATAGGCGGTCAGCTTCTTCTCCTCCTCCGACATCGCCATGGACTTGCGCTCCGCGCCCATCATCACCTTGTCCTTGGCATCCTCGAAGTCGGCCTGGGTGACCATGCGCCGGTTGCGCCGCGCCGCCAGCAGCGCCGCCTCGTTGACCAGATTGGCCAGATCGGCGCCGGAGAACCCCGGCGTGCCGCGCGCCAGCACCTTCACGTCCACGTCCGGCGCCAGCGGCACGTTGGCCATGTGCACGCGCAGGATCTTCTCGCGCCCCTTCACGTCCGGGTTGGGCACCACGATCTGCCGGTCGAAACGCCCCGGTCGCAACAGCGCCGGATCGAGCACGTCCGGGCGGTTGGTGGCGGCGATCAGAATGATGCCGTCATTGGCCTCGAAGCCGTCCATCTCCACCAGCAGCTGGTTGAGCGTCTGTTCGCGCTCGT
>DRPD01000347.1 GCA_011374735.1 Thermopetrobacter sp. | reverse complement strand
GGCCGAAGGGGCGCTGAAGCATGCGCGCGCCGACATCGCCGTTTCCATCACCGGCATCGCCGGGCCGGGTGGCGGCACGCTGGAAAAGCCCGTCGGGCTGGTGCACTTCGCCTGCGCGGCGCGCGACGGCGAAACCATCGCCCTGCACATGCTTTACACCAGCCGCGAAGGCGAGATCACCCGCGAGGAGGTGCGCTATCAGGCGGTGCTCACCGCACTGGCCCTGCTGCGCCAGCAAATGGCCGGCAGCTATCCTTCCGCCGTGGCCTGATCCTCCGGCGGCCGGTGCGGCGTCAGGCATTCGCCGTGATCGCCGAGAATCTCCAGCACCCGGCAGTCGCGCACCGTGCCGGACGGGCATTCCTCCAGCATCCGCGTGAACTCCTTCTCCAGCGCCGTCAGCCAGGCGATCTTCTCGCGCACGGTTCGCAGGTTGCGCCGGATGATGTCATCGGCCTGCGCACACGGCTTAGCCGGATTGTCGGCCAGTTCAAGCAGGGCGTGAATGTCCTCCAGCCCCAGCCCCAGCTCGCGGGCGTGGCGGATGAACGACAGGCGCTTCAGCGCCGCCTGGTCATAGCGCCGCTGGCCCCCTTCCGTGCGCGCCGGCGGCGGCAGCAGGCCGCGCGCCTCATACCAGCGCACCGTCTGCGGCGCCACACCGGCGGCGCGCGCCAGCGCCCCGATGGTCATGCCATCGCTCATCCGGGACATCGCTGCTCCCTCCCGAAAAAGGGCTTGAAGCTACAGTTATTGTAGGGTGTAGGGTGTGCCCAACGACGTGAATTGTCAAGGCGAAGCCATGCACGATCATCGACACGAACACGCCCCCGCCGATGCCCCCGCCTGCGCCGCCGACGGCGGCGGCGACACCTGCGGCTGCTCGTCCACCACCGTCGCCTTCGACGGCACCGATGCGGTCTATATCCGCCGCCTGTGGCTGGTCATCGCCATCAACGCCGCCATGTTCGTGGTCGAGATGGGCGGCGGCTGGCTGGCCGGCTCGCAGGCCCTGCAGGCCGACGCGCTGGACTTCCTGGGCGACACCCTGACCTACGGCCTGTCCCTGCTGGTGATCGGCAAATCGCTGAAGGCGCGCGCCTCCGTGGCCATGCTGAAGAGCCTCTCGCTGTTCGCCATGGGGCTGTGGGTGCTCCTCAGCACGCTCTATCAGACGTTCATCCTGCACGCCCCCGCCGCACCGTTGATGGGCTCCATCGCCTTCGCGGCGCTGGCCGCCAACCTGCTCTCGGTGCTGCTGCTGCTGCCCTACAAGGACGGCGACGCCAACGTGCGCTCCGTGTGGCTGTGCTCGCGCAACGACGCCTGGGGCAATCTCGGCGTCATCGCCGCCGCCGGGCTGGTGTGGCTCACCGGTTCCGCCTGGCCGGACCTCGTGGTGGCTTTCGCCATGGCGGCGCTGTTCACCCATTCCGCGTGGCGCATTCTCGCCCAGGCGAAGGCCGAATACGCCGCCGCTTGACCGCCGCCGCCGCCTTGCCCCATCCTGCCGCTTCGGGATTCACCGGCTCGGGGCGGGAGCGGCTTTCATGGACGGCATCACCTTCGGCGACGTCATCGTGCTGCTGCTGGCCGGGCTGTTCGGCGGCGCGGCCAACGCGCTGGCCGGTGGCGGCACCTTCTTCACCTTCCCCGCATTGCTGGAAACCGGCCTGCCGCCCACCGCCGCCAGCGCCTCGTCCAACTTCAGCCTGTGGGGCGGGCGCATCGCCGCCGTGGCGCCGCAATGGCGGGTCATCGACATCCGCCGGCGCACCGTGTGGATGCGCATTCTCATCGCGCTCACCGGCAGCGCCGTCGGCGCGCTGCTGCTGCTGGCGACGCAGGATCGCGCGTTCCTGTTCATCGTGCCGTGGCTCTTGGCCTTCGCCACCGTGATGTTCATCTTTTCCGCTCCCATCGGCGCGTGGCTGCAACGGGTGCTGAGCAACCGCGCCCACGGCTGGTTGCAACGGCTGCTGGAGTTCGGCTTCGCCGTCTATGGCGGCTACTTCGGGGCCGGGCTGGGGGTGATGATGCTGTCGGTCTATGCGGTGTTCGCGGAGCTTTCCCCGGCCGTCGCCAACGCATTGAAAAACGTCGTCACCGCCTTGCTGCTCACCATGTCGGTGGCCATCTTCGCGCTGGGCGGGCGCATCGTCTGGCCGGCGGCGCTGATCGTGCTGGCCGGCGCGGTGCCCGGCGGCTGGCTGGGCGGCTGGCTGGCGATGAAGGTCAATCCCCTGCTCCTGCGCGGCATCATCGGCCTGCTGGCGGTGCTGCTCACCGCCTGGTATTTCTACAAGGCCTACGGATTGCCGGCATGATTTGCGCTGGATGCACAACCGGTTGCGATGCGATGTTGAATCTTCTCCTCATCCCGCCGAAGGCCGGAACAACGGACAGTCCACACCGCCCGCTCCCCACATCGTCATTGCCACGCTTGTCTGCCCCCACATCGTCATTGCCGGGCTTGTCCCGGCAATCCAGACGGCGGTGCAACAACACCGCGATGCTTCCGTCCATTTCCCGGTCTGGCCGGAACGAACCGCCGCACTGGATGCCCGGAACAAGTCCGGGCATGACGCGGAAGACACGGGCCCTCCTTCCCACTTCTCACCTCATCCCGCTCAAGGTCGGAACAACGGACAGTCCACACCGCCCGCGCCCCACATCGTCATTGCCACGCTTGTCTG
>DRPD01000346.1 GCA_011374735.1 Thermopetrobacter sp. | reverse complement strand
GGTGCAGCGGCAGGATGAGAATGGCGTTCTCGGCGATGCGCAGGTTGTCGCGGCTGACGTTCACGCCCTGCTTCCTGATGCCTTCCATCTCTTCGGCGAACGACCACGGATCGAGCACCACGCCGTTGCCGATCACCGCCATCTTGCCCTCGCGCACGATGCCCGACGGCAACAGCGAGAGCTTGTAGGTCACGCCGTCGATGACCAGCGTGTGCCCGGCGTTGGCGCCGCCCTGGAAGCGCACCACCACGTCGGCGCGCTCGCTCAGCCAGTCGACCAGCTTGCCCTTGCCCTCATCGCCCCACTGGGCGCCGATCACCACCACGTTGGTCATGGTTCCCCTCTCACCTGATGTTCCTCTTCATCCCGCGCCGCACAGGGGGGGCACACGCGAACGGCCCCGGAAGCACAACCGGGGCCGCCGCCGATTGTTAGCGAAGTTGCGGTCAAAAAGCCAGAGCGGAGGCCCAGTGCACCTGCGGCAGGGCCCGCACTTTCTGAAGCACCGCGTCGCCCGGCGGCTCGTCCACCTCGATCAGCGCCACCGCCTCGCCGCCCGGGCCGGTGCGGCCGAGGCTCATGGAGGCGATGTTGACGTCGGCCTCGCCCAGCAGCGTGCCGATGTCGCCGAGAAAGCCCGGCTGATCCTTGTTGACCACATACAGCATGTGATCGCCGAACTCCGCCTCCATGTTGATGCCCTTGGCCTGAATGATGCGCGGCTTGCCGTCGGAGAACACGGTGCCGGCCACGGTGCGCTTCGAGCTTTCGGTGGTCACCTCCAGGCGGATGTAGCCCTCATAGACGCCGCGCGGCGTCTGGCGCACCTCGTTGATGGCCAGCCCGCGCTCCTTGGCCACCACCGGCGCCGACACCATGTTGACCTCGCCCAGCAGCGGCCTGAGCAGCCCGGCCAGCGCCGCGGAGGTCAGCGCGCGGGTGTTCATGTCGCCCACATGGCCGCCGTATTCGATGGTCACGTCCTTAATGGCGCTGTCGACGATTTGGCCGATGAACAGCCCCAGCTTCTCCGCCAGCGCGATGAAGGGTTTCAGCTTCGGCGCCTCCTCGGCGGAGATGGAGGGCATGTTGAGCGCGTTGCTGACCGCGCCGGAGAGCAGATAGTCGGACATCTGCTCGGCGATCTGCACCGCCACGTTCTCCTGCGCCTCGGTGGTGGAGGCGCCCAGATGCGGGGTGCAGATCACGTTGTCCAGTCCGAACAGCGGATTGTCCGTGGCCGGCTCCTCCTCGAACACGTCCAGCGCCGCGCCGGCGAGATGGCCGGAGGTAAGGGCGTCATGAAGGTCTTTCTCCACCACCAGCCCGCCACGCGCGCAATTGACGA
This sequence comes from Thermopetrobacter sp., assembly GCA_011374735.1. Taxonomy (GTDB): domain Bacteria; phylum Pseudomonadota; class Alphaproteobacteria; order Rhizobiales; family Aestuariivirgaceae; genus Thermopetrobacter. The sequence continues at coordinate 1,970 of DRPD01000346.1, read as the reverse complement.
TGCGCGCGCCCGGTTTCATCTTCTTCATGGCGGCGGCGTCGAGGATGCCGCGCGTCTGATCGGTCAGCGGCGTGTGCAGGGAGATGAAGTCGGCGCGCGCCAGCAACTCGTCCAGCTCCACCTTCTCCACGCCGATCTCCGCCGCCCGCTCCTCGGTGAGATACGGGTCGTAGGCGATCACCTTCATGCTCAGGCCCTGGGCCCGTTCGGCGACGATGGAGCCGATGTTGCCGCAGCCGATCAGGCCCAGGGTCTTCCGGTAGACCTCCACGCCCATGAACCTCGACTTCTCCCACTTGCCGGCCCGGGTGGAGGCGTTGGCCTGCGGGATGTTGCGGGCCAGCGCCAGCATCATGGCGATGGCGTGCTCCGCGGTGGTCACCGCGTTGCCCATCGGCGCGTTCATGACGATGATGCCCTTCGCCGACGCGGCGGCGATGTCGATGTTGTCCACGCCGATGCCGGCCCGGCCGATCACCTTCAGCTTGTTCGCCGCGTCGATGATCTTCGCCGTCGCCTTGGTGGCGGAGCGCACGGCGAGACCGTCGTAGTCGCCGATGCGCCGAAGCAGGGCCTCCTTGTCCTTGCCCAGATCGGGTTCGTAGTCCACCTCGATGCCGCGCGCCTTGAAGATGGTGACGGCGGTTTCGGACATCTTGTCGGAAATGAGAACACGGGGAGCCATGACGGTATCTCCTTCGGAAACGAATACGGGAATGTCGCGGAATGCCGGGGGGGTCAGCCGGCGATGTCGGCGCGCGCCGTGGCGTAGGCCCATTCCAGCCACGGCAGCAACGCCTCGATGTCGGCCGTCTCGACGGTGGCGCCGCACCAGATGCGCAGGCCCGGCGGGGCGGCGCGATAGGCGCCGATGTCATGGGCCGCGCCTTCTTCATCGAGCAGCTTGACCATGGCCTTGGGGATCGCCGCCGCCTGCTCGTCGCTCAAGCCGGCCACCGCTTGGTCGGACAGCTTCAGGCACACCGACGTGTTGGAGCGCATGGCGGGATCGGCGCACAGGTTGTCGATCCAGCCGGTCTTCTCCACCCAGGCGGAAAGCGCCGCCGCGTTGGCGTCGGCCCGCGCCACGAGAGCATCCAGCCCGCCCAGATCGCGCGCCCACTTCAGCGCCGCCAGATAATCCTCCACGCACAGCATCGACGGTGTGTTGATCGTCTCGCCCCTGAACACGCCGTCGATCAGCTTGCCGCCCTTGGTGAGGCGGAAGATCTTCGGCAGCGGCCACGGCGGGGTGTAACTCTCAAGGCGCTCAACGGCGCGCGGCGAGAGGATGATGACGCCATGCTGCGCCTCGCCGCCCAGCACCTTCTGCCAGGAGAACGTCACCACATCCAGCCTGGCGAAATCCAGCCGCTGCGCGAAGGCGGCGGAGGTGGCGTCGCAGATGGTCAGCCCGGTGCGGTTTTCCGCGATCCAGTCGCCATCCGGCACCCGCACCCCGGCCGTGGTGCCGTTCCACGTGAATACCACGTCGCGGGAGAAGTCCACGGCGCTCAGGTCGGGCAGTTCGCCATAGGGCGCCTCCAGCACCCGCACGTCATCCAGCTTCAGGTGTTTCACGACATCCGTCGCCCAGCCCTTGCCGAAGCTTTCCCACGCCAGCACATCGACGCCGCGCTCGCCCAAAAGGTTCCACAGCGCCATTTCCACCACCCCGGTGTCCGACGCCGGCACGATGCCGATGAGGTGATCATCGGGCACCTGCAGCACTTCGCGGGTGAGGTCGATGGCTTCCTTCAGCCGCGCCTTGCCCGGCCCCGAACGGTGGGAGCGGCCCAGCAACGCATTGTCGAGAAGGGAGAGATTCCAGCCCGGCAGCTTGCTGCACGGCCCGGACGAAAAGCGCGGATTGGCCGGCCGCGCCGCCGGTTTGGTGATACCCGTCATGTCAGACATCCTTGCAGATGTTCGCCCCTCGTTGGGGAGGGGTGGCCCACCCGTGGCAATAG
>DRPD01000345.1 GCA_011374735.1 Thermopetrobacter sp. | reverse complement strand
GTCAACTGCACCCGGAGGTGGCGCCGCAGGTGTCGCACTTCAGGCAGGTGCCGTTGCGCACCATGGTGAAGTTGCCGCACTCGGTGCAGGCCTCGCCCTCATAGCCCTTCATGCGCGCCTCCGCGATGCGCTGCATGTCGGTGGTGGCCTGCGCCACCTCCTGAGGTTGCAGTGCGCGGGCCGGTTCCTCGGCCAGTTCCGGGGCGGCGGCGCGCATGGTGGCGCCGTCGTCCGCGGCCGGCAGGGCGGCGGCATGGCCGTGCATCAGCACCACGTTGTCCTCCGCCGTCATGCGCCGCCGCATGAAGCCGGTGGACATCACCTTCGCCGCCGGCAGGGCGGGAGGCAGCGCCTCCTCGTCCGCCGCGCCGTCGGCCGGCGCCTTGCCCTCGCTCACCCCCTTGCCCATGGCGTCGAAGCCGATGTCGGCCGGATCGACATGGGCCAGATCGTGGCGGCTCAGATAGGAGATGGCCAGCTCGCGGAAGATGTAGTCGAGGATGGAGGTGGCCTGCTTTATGGTGTCGTTGCCCTGCACCGGGCCGGCCGGCTCGAAGCGGGTGAAGGTGAAGGCCTCCACGTATTCCTCCAGCGGCACGCCGTATTGCAGGCCCAGCGAGACGGCGATGGCGAAATTGTTCATCATGGCGCGGAAGGCGGCGCCCTCCTTGTGCATGTCGATGAAGATTTCGCCCAGCCGCCCGTCGTCGTATTCACCGGTGCGCAGATAGACCTTGTGGCCGCCCACCACCGCCTTCTGGGTGTAGCCCTTGCGGCGGGTGGGCAGCTTCTCGCGGCGGCGCACTTCGATCACCTTTTCCACCACCTTCTCGACGATCTTCTCCACCCGCTGCGCGGCCGGCCTGGCCGCCGCGATGGCCTCGGCCAGTTCCTCGGCGTCCTCGTCGTCGTCGTCCAGCGCCTGGGCCATCAGCGGCTGCGAGAGCTTCGAGCCGTCGCGATACAGCGCGTTGGCCTTCAGCCCCAGCTTCCACGACAGCTCATAGACCCGCAGGCACTCCTCCACCGTCGCGTCATTGGGCATGTTGACGGTCTTGGAAATGGCCCCGGAGATGAACGGCTGGGCGGCCGCCATCATGCGCACGTGGCTCTCCGCCGACAGGAAGCGCTTGCCCAGCCGCCCGCACGGGTTGGCGCAGTCGAACACCGGCAGGTGCTCGTCTTTCAGGTGCGGCGCGCCCTCCAGCGTCATGGCGCCGCACACGTGGATGTTGGCCTCCTCGATCTGCTCCTTCGTGAAGCCCAGATGGGCCAGGATGTCGAAGCCCACGTCACCCAGTTGCTCCTCGCTCATCCCCAGCACGTCGCGGCAGAAGTCGTCGCCCAGCGTGAAGCGGTTGAACACGTAGCGGATGTCGTAGGCCGAGGCCAGCCCGTTCTCCAGCGCCGCGATCTGGGCGTCGGTGAAGCCCTTGTCCCGCAGCGCCGCGTGGTTGACGTGCGGCGCGTCCTTCAGGCTGCCATGGCCGACGGCATAGGCGATGATCTCCTCGCGCTGGCGTTCGTCGTAGCCCAGCGCGGTGAGCGCGGCGGGCACGGCGCGGTTGATGATCTTCAGATAGCCGCCGCCGGCCAGCTTCTTGAACTTCACCAGCGCGAAGTCCGGCTCGATGCCGGTGGTGTCGCAGTCCATGACCAGCCCGATGGTGCCCGTGGGCGCGATCACCGACACCTGGGCGTTGCGATAGCCGTGTTTCTCGCCCAGCGCCAGCGCCTCGTCCCACACCTCCTTGGCGCGGCGCGACAGCGCGGCGTCGGGGCAGTTGGCGTGATCCAGCGCCACCGGGGTGATGGAGAGCTGCTCGTAGCCCTCCCGTTCGCCATGCGCCGCCCGGCGGTGATTGCGGATCACCCGCAGCATGTGCCGGGCGTTTTTGCCGTAGGCCGCGAAGGGGCCCAGCGCGCCGGCCATTTCGGCCGAGGTGCGGTAGGCCTGCCCGGTCAGCACGGCGGAAATGGCGCCGCACATGGCCCGGCCCTCATCGGAATCATAGGGCAGGCCCATGGTCATCAACAGCCCGCCGATGTTGGCGAAGCCCAGCCCCAGGGTGCGGTAGTCGTAGGACAGCCGGGCGATCTCCCTCGACGGGAACTGGGCCATCAGGACGGAGATTTCCAGCACCATGGTCCACAGGCGCACCGCGTGCTCGAACGCCGCCACGTCGAACCGGCCGGCCTTGCGGTCATGGAACGCCAGCAGGTTCAGCGACGCCAGATTGCACGCCGTGTCGTCCAGGAACATGTATTCCGAACACGGGTTGGAGGCGCGGATCTCGCCGCCGGCCGGGCAGGTGTGCCAGTCGTTGATGGTGGTGTGATATTGCACCCCCGGATCGGCCGACTGCCAGGCCGCCTCGCCGATCTTCTCCCACAGGGCGCGGGCCGAGACGGTTCTGGCCACTTCGCCGTCGGTGCGGCGGATCAGCGGCCATTCGTCATCGGCCTGCACGGCCCGCATGAAGGCGTCGGTGACGCGCACCGAATTGTTCGAGTTCTGGCCCGACACGGTGTAGTAGGCCTCGCCGTCCCAGTCGGTGTCGTAGGTCTCGAAGGTGAGCTCCGTGAAGCCCTGTTTGGCGAACTGCACCACCCGGCGGATGTAGTTCTCCGGCACGAAGTCCTTGCGCGCCGCCTGCATGGCCCGTTTCAGGGCCGGGTTGCGCTTCGCATCGAAGCAGTCGTCGCCCGATCCCTCGCAGTTCACGCACGCCTTCATGATGGCCCGCAGGTGGCGCTCCACCACCTTCGAGCCGGTCACCAGGGCCGCCACCTTGCGCTCTTCCCTGGCCTTCCAGTCGATGAACGTCTCGATGTCCGGATGATCGACATCGACGATCACCATCTTGGCGGCCCGGCGCGTGGTGCCGCCGGACTTGATGGCCCCGGCGGCGCGGTCGCCGATCTTCAGGAAGCTCATCAGCCCCGACGACTTGCCGCCGCCGGACAGCGGCTCGTTCTCCGAGCGCAGCGCGGAGAAGTTGGTGCCGGTGCCGGAGCCGTATTTGAACAGCCGCGCTTCGCGCACCCACAGATCCATGATGCCGCCGTCGTTGACCAGGTCGTCGTTGATCGACTGGATGAAGCAGGCGTGCGGCTGCGGCCGCTCATAGGACGAGGTGGACTTCCTAAGCCGCCCCGTCTCGTGATCCACGTAATAGTGCCCCTGGCCCGGGCCGTCGATGCCATAGGCCCAGAACAGGCCGGTGTTGAACCACTGCGGCGAGTTGGGCGCCGCCATCTGCCTCACCAGCATGTGGCGCATCTCGTCATAGAAGGCGCGGGCGTCCTTCTCGCCGTCGAAATAGCCGCCCTTGAAGCCCCAGTAGGTCCAGGCCCCGGCCAGCCGGTCGAACAGCTGTTTGGCGGAACGCTCATGGGTGGTGCGCTCCTCTTCCGGCAGTTCGGCCAGCGCCGCCTCGTCGGGCACGGAGCGCCACAGCCATTCCGGCACGCCTTCCTCCGGCACCTTCTTCAGGCGCGCCGGCACCCCGGCCTTGCGGAAATATTTCTGGGCCATCATGTCGGCCGCCACCTGCGAGAAGGCGGCCGGCATCTCCACGTCCTCCATGCGGAACACCACCGAGCCGTCCGGGTTGCGGATCTCGCTGGTGGCGTGCTGAAAGGCGATGCCCTCATACACGTCCACGCCGTCGCGGGTGAAATGGCGGGTGATCTTCATCGTGTCGTGTTCTCCCCAAGGCGGCGCCGGTATGGTGCCGGCGCCTGATTCTTGCGTTTCCGCCCGCCCGTCGCCGGGCAAGCCCCCATGACCCACAGCGCCCGCCCCGCCCGCGACATGCACACAAGCGGCGAGGACGCCTCACTCGACAGACCGCGGAAAATGCCTCCGGGCGGACATGACGTTTCCGCGCGCGACACCTTGCGAAACGAAGGAAAATGCCACGCTTTCACCGGTGGCCCGTTGCCTCTCGCACATGCCGTTCAAGGCCCCGTCGAAAGCCTCTTCAAGGTAACCCGATCCCGCTCATGCCGTCAAGGGCTGGTATGCACGATTTGGCCACCCACAACATCTTGTGTCGGCCGTGGATGGGCTGTGGAGAAGGTGGGCAAGCCGCATCACCGATATGGCGAGAATGGCCGGATTTTCGCACGCTTGCAGCCGGCAATCGTTCGTTCTCCACAGACGTGAGGGGAGGGGTGTGGATGGGCGCGGTGGCGGGCGAAAAAAAATCCCGTCCGCCCGGCCAATGGTTAATGAAAGGTTAACGCCCGCCACCTGCGAGCGGAGGCGTCGCGGGGGCATGCAACCTGTGGATGTGGACCCGCCGCCGCATCAGCGGCGAATCGATTCTCTTTTCTTGCTGCCCGCGCCCGCCATCGGAGTATCCGCCCCCCGAACGGCACCCCATCATACGGTCGGTTGCATCCATTCTCGACATGTCGGCGAAGGGCCACGGGCGCATGAGTCGAGAGAAAGCGCGTCATGCCGGCGCAGGCCGGCGTCTCGGGCCGCAAGCGCATGAGTCCGCGGCACGAGATTCCGGCTTGCGCCCAGTGGTGTCCAAGGAAATCTCCCATTGCCATCACCCCCATGTCATCTTTCGTCGCTCCCGCGTAAGCGGGAGCCTATGCGGCTTTTCAACAAACCAGGGCGGTGCGGAAAAGTCCCTGGCATATCAAGTGCTTCTGTCGAAAGGCCATCATTCTACCGAGATGCCGCATGGATGCCCGCTTACGCGGGCATGACGGTTTTGGGCAGCAATGGAAAACAAGCCCCGGCATCTGGAAAACACTTCAAGGCACCGTAATTCCAGAGAAATTTCATGTGCGCTCAATTTTTCCTTGGACACTACTGGGCTTGCGCCGGAATGACGAGAGTCCCGGCATGAGCTTGCGGCAATCATTCCCTTCCCCCGGCTGGACTTCCCGCCTCGCAGGCCATATTCTTGCGGCCCGCGGAAGAGCTTCGACAGACGGGAACGGTCATGAGCATCAAGACGATTCTGCTGCGCGTCTTCACCTGGTGGAACGGCGTCACCTGGGGCACCGCGCTCTATACCCGCTTGCGCGGCGTGCGCGTCGGCGAGGACGAGCAGGGCAACGTCTATTACCGCACCCGCGACGACAGCCGCCGCTGGGTGGTCTACAACGGCTATGCCGAAGGCTCGCGGGTGCCGCCGGGCTGGCATGGCTGGCTGCATCGGCGCACCGACATCCCGCCGGGCAAGGACGGCTACGAGCCGCATCCGTGGGAGAAGCCGCATCTGCCCAATCCCACCGGCGGCGCGAAGGCCATCTATCCGCCCGGGTCGCTGTATCGCCGCCAGCCGGTCACGCCGGCCGCCGCGCCCCATGAGAGCTGGCGTCCGGCCGACGCGGAGGGGGAGGCCGGCTGAGCCATGAACAGCACCCTCGTCGAAACCATCACCGGCGCCGTGGTGCTGGCCGTGGCCGGGTTGTTCTTCTGGTATGTGGCCTCCACCACCAACCTCGGCGCCGCCACCGGCGGCTATCACATCACCGCGGTGTTCGACAGCGTGGACGGCATCGCCGTCGGCTCCGACGTGCGGGTTGCCGGCCACAAGGTCGGCGGCGTCACCGACGTGCGGTTGGATACCAACACCTATCAGGCCGTCGTCACTCTGGCCATCAGGAAGGGCCTGAAGCTGCCCGTGGACACCTCCGCCAAGATCACCGCCTCCGGCCTGTTGGGCGACAGGTATATCACCCTCGACCCCGGCGGCGCGGAGCAGATGCTGCAGGACGGCGACAGCCTCACCCACACCCAGAGCTCCGTCGATCTGTGGGGCATGATCAACCAGTATCTGTTCAGCAACAAGAACAAGTGAGCGCCTTGGAAGTGCCGCGCCTGCCGTTCATCCCGCTCATCCTGGCGCTGGCCGCGCTGCCGGCCCTGGCCGGGCCGCAGGAGAACCGGGTGGCCCGCTTCGCCTGGCTGGACAAGATCACCGGCGACATCAGCCGCTTCGCGCTGCGCCTGAACGAGACGAAACGCCTCGGCCACCTGTCGATCACCGTGCGCGCCTGCCACACCCGGCCGCCCACGGAGAAGCCGAAGACCATGGCCTTCGTGGAGATCGACGAGCATGGGATCGACGGCGGCGCCAGCCGCATCTTCAGCGGCTGGATGAACGCCGAAAGCCCCGGCCTGAACGCCCTGGAGCACCCTATACACGACGTGTGGCTCACCGGCTGCGCCGAACCGCTCGAGACGCACGGACAATGACGGCGCCTCAGCCCAGCGCCACCTTCAGCGCCAGCTCCGGATCGTCGTCGCCATCGAAGGCGTGAAAGTCCGCCGTGACGGCCAGCGCCGCGTCGAGCTGCCTCAGATAGTCCTCGCGGGCGATCTCCAGCGCCCCGAAGGTGGCCAGATGTTCGGTCTGGAACTGTGCGTCGAGCAACCGGAAGCGGCCCGCCTTCAGCCTGGCCACCAGATGCACCAGCGCCACCTTCGAGGCGTCGGTGGCGCGCGAGAACATGCTTTCGCCGAAGAACGCCGCGCCCAGCCGCACCCCATACAGCCCGCCCACCAGTTCATCGCCGCGCCAGCATTCCACCGAATGGGCGTGGCCCATCCCGTGCAGCTCCGTATACAGCCGGCGGATAGTGGCGTTGATCCAGGTGGCGGGCCTCTCCGCGCAACCGTCCATCACCGCCGCGAAGGCGCTATCGACGCGCACCTGAAAGGGCCGCCGGCGCAAGGTGCGGCGCAGGCGGCGCGGCACGTGGAAGGCATCGAGAGGGAACACCCCGCGCCACGCCGGCTCCACCCAGAAGATATCCGGATCGTCCGCCGCGTTGGCCATCGGGAACACCCCGCGGGCATAGGCGTGCAACAACAGCTGTGGCGTGATCGGCAGCGTCATGGCCCCATCATACCACCGCCCGCCCGGCCCCGTCATGCCCGCTTGCGATACGTGCCGCTTGCCGCTACCTGTCATGTCCGGATCATCCCCGGACAGGACGCCATGCCCAGGCTAAGCCCCGCCCATGTCGATCTTTCGCCGCTGGAGGGCGACCCGCGCTTCCGCGCCGCCAGCCTGCGTTTCCTGCAATTGGCCAACACCTGTATCGCTCAAGTTTTCTTTCAGACCTTCAACGACGGCAAACGCTGCAAGCAGCTCTACGAATGGCTGGACAGCGTGAAGGGAGATACTGGTTGGACGCGCGACGGAGGGATGAGCGCCACCCTGTATGGCAACATCGTGCCGGGCAAGGATCATCGCCGCAGCGGCTATCTCGATGTCTATGACGCCGATTTCGCCCACATGCTCTACCGCATGGAAACGGAGCTGCCGGGCGCGGCCAGTCGCTTCTACCGCAATCTGCGACTGTTCCATGCCGTGCCATTGGCGCCGCGCCGCTTTTTGCGCTTGCTCGACACCCTGCGCCAAAAGCGCAACTTTCTGAAGGATTATGAGCGCCGCCACCGGCGGGACGGGCGGCCCGACGATGATGCCGTGATCGAGGCGCTGGGCCTGCTGCTGTTGCCCATTCTGCACCAGCATTTCCTGGGTGCCGTCAGCAGCGCCAATGCCCGCGCCCGCAACGCGCAAGTGGACGTCCGCGCCATCGACTTCCGCTTCCGTCAGGCCCGCAAACGGCGGGCGGAAGCCACGCGAGAGGTGTTCGGCGCCCGCCAGCGCGGCCGGGTGAACAAGAAGCGGCGCAAGGATGCCGAAGAGGCGAAGCAGAAATTCATGCAACTGTATCGGGAGCTGTATCCCGAAGGCGCCTGGCCGCGCTACAATTATCACCATTTCCGCATCCGCATCGCTTTCATCGGCAGGACGAACATGCGCAATCTGCGCCGCCTGACCGGCAAGTGGCAACGCGGCTGGCATTTCTCGCGTGATATCGAGCCGCTCTACAACACCGCCATGGCCGTCAACAACCTGCTGGATGAGGCCTTCTGGCACATGTCGGAAGCCGACGACAGGGAGGTGGAGCGCCTGCGCAGGGAAGAAAATCTGTCGAAGAAGCACGCCCACGCAAGGCTGGGCGCCGATGCCTGCCTGAATACGGAAATGCGCCCGCTGCGCAATCACGTCGCCCACAACGGCCTGTTCTGCTTCTTCACGCCGCCTGACGAGGCGGGTTTCATGCCTGTTCGGGAGGTCTTCCGGCGGGTGTTCTCGGCGTTGCTGAAACCTCACGCGGGTGGCCCGGCCGTGGCCGGCGAATTCTACGGCCGCCTGCGCGCCCTGCTGGAAAAGCAGGATTACGTCTGGGCCTTCCGGCGTAACCCGGAAAACCCGGCCGACAACCCGCCCATCGTCATCCGCCACTGGACGGCTGAGACGCGCGCGGTATGGTGACTTCAGCAAATGGCGACTGGACAAGCGCCTGCGCCCGCGCCGCGTCTGTGCCCATTGGAACCGGGCCTTGCAGGAGGCCTGGCGGCAGGCCCGAAAGCGGCGCGGCGCTTGACGAAAAGCATGTGGCCGCGTAGAAAAAATGCACGCATTTTCATCGAAATCGGGCGCGAAAATGCGTTTTTCAAGTCCCACGGGAGCCTGAAAATCAAGTCATGTCAATGGCTTTCAGGTTTCCTGTTGCGGACACCCCCGAATTGAGGGGTGTCCGTGACAGCAATTCCCGTTTGCGCGCTTCAGGCAAGGTTGCGGACAGCCCCGAATTGAAGGGTGTCCCGACGCTCGAGCGGACGGCTGGTTGACCGGTGTTGGCGCCTCGCGTAGCTTGCGTCAGTCATTGACCGCAGCCGGAGAAACTTCATGTCCGCCGCCATCACCCGCAAGTCGGAGCTGGCCGGCCGGTTGGGCGAGCTGCCGCCGGCGCTGACCCAGGGGCTGGCGGTGCGCGCCGCGCTGCGCACCGTGGCGCTGCTCGAGCCGTGGCTGGCCGCCGACGAGGAGGCGGCGGCGCCGATGCTGCTGCCCACCTTGCGCGCCCTGGCCGTGGGCCACGCCGCGGCGGTGAAGCTGGCCGCCGGCGGCCATGTCGGGGCGCTGGCCGCGCTGTCCGACGCCGGGCTGACCACGGCGGCGGTGGACGAGGCCGTCAAGCACGCGACGAAGGCGGTGGCGCTGGCCACCTCGGTGATCGTCGGCACGCAGGCCAAGAACGTCTTCCATATCGCCCGCATCGCCTTTTCCGCCTCCGTGCGCGCCGCCTTCTGCCTGTGCTCCAACGCCGCCGCCGGGCCCGACGCGGCGCTGCGCGCCATCATGTTCATCGCCGAAGAGACGAAGACCTTCCCGGCCGCCGCCGCCGATTGCGCCGCCGCGGACGCCGAAGACGCCGCCGCCTGGCTGGCCGCCACCCCGCTGTGGCTGGGCAAGGAGCCGCGATGGAGCGCCGAGGGCTGGCCGGCCATGAAAAGCCGCCTGCTGGCCCGCGACGGCGAGGAATGGCGGGTGTGGACGGACTGGTATGAGGCCCGCCGCGACCCGCAAGCCGGCGATGCGACGGCGCTGGAAGTGGCCGTGTTCCGGCTTGACGAGATGCACTGGCGCAACGGCCCGAAGGAGGCCAACCCGCTGCTGGCCCGCTTCATCGGGTGAGGGCATGGGCTTCTGGCGCGGCATCTGGCGCCGCTGGCGCGGCGCGGCCGGGCGGGCGGGCGACGCCACCCGCGTCTGGCGAGGCGATGACGGCGAATGGCGGGTGGACGTGCGCGGCCAGACCTGTCCGGGCTATCTGTTGCAGATCGACGACGCCGTGGCCGGCATCGGCCCACACCGCCG
>DRPD01000344.1 GCA_011374735.1 Thermopetrobacter sp. | reverse complement strand
TTCAGCATCAAGGAATGGATTTTCACCACCGATCACAAGCGCATCGGCATCCTCTATCTCATCGGCGCGCTGGCCGCGTTCACCGTGGCCGGCATCATGGCCCTGCTGATCCGCCTGGAGCAGGCCAAGCTGGGCCTGCAATTCGCCGAGACCGGCACCCAATACAACACCTGGCTGTATTTCCACGGCACGGCGATGATCCTCGCCTTCCTCATCCCCGGGCTGACCGGCTTCGCCGCCAACTACCTCATTCCGCTGATGATCGGCGCCCCGGACGTGGCCTTCCCGCGCGTCAACGCGTTGTCGGTGTGGCTGTTCTTCGCCGCCATCATCATCGCCCTGCTGACCTTCTTCCTGCCCGATGCGCCGGACGTCATGTGGACGGGCTATCCCCCCTATTCGGTGACCACGGAGGGCAACACGGCGTTCTACGTGTTCACCATCCACCTGCTCGGCTTCTCGTCCATTCTGGCGGCCGTGAACTTCCTGATCACCGTCATCTACATGCGCGCGCCGGGCATGGGCTGGAATCAATTGCCGATGTTCGTGTGGACGTCGGTCGCCGCGCTGGCTCTGCAGCTGGTGTTCGTGCCGGTGCTGGCCGCGGCGGTGACCATGGTGCTGTTCGACAAGTATCTGGGCACCAACTTCTTCAACCCGTCCGAAGGCGGTGACGTGCTGCTGTATCAGAACCTGTTCTGGTTCTACTCGCACCCGGCCGTCTACGTGATCTTCCTGCCGGCCATGGGCCTGCTGTTCGACATCGTCGCCACCATGGCCCGCAACCGGGTGTTCAACTACAAGGTGGCGGTCTATGGCGGCATCTGGGGCATCGTCGCCATTTCCGGCATCGTCTGGGTGCACCATCTCTACATCGCCGGCATGCCCAACTGGCTGCGCGTCGGCATGATGATCACCACCTTGCTCATTTCCATTCCGGTCGGCCTGCTGGTGCTCTCGCTGTGGGGCACGCTCTACAAGGGCGCCATCGTCTACAGCACCGCCATGCGCTATGCCGCCGCCTGCTTCTTCCTGGTGCTGCTGGGCGGCCTGACCGGCATTCCGCTGGCCCTGCCGTCGATCACCGTGCACCTGTCGGAAACCTCCTTCGTGCACGCCCACTTCCATTTCATCATGGCGCTGTTCTCCGCCTTCGCGCTGTTCGGCGCCATCTACCACTGGTTCCCGAAGATGACCGGCCGCATCGCCGACAGCAAGCTGGCCAACTTCGCCTTCTGGCTCAACATCATCGGTGTCAACGTCACCTTCTGGCCGCTGTTCATCATCGGCGTGGAGGGCATGCCCCGGCGCTATGCGGACTACTCCATGTTCCCGCAGTTCGAGCCCTATCACATGGTCGCCACCTTCGGTTCGTGGCTGATCGCCGTGGGCATGGCGCTGACCTTCTACAACTGGATCAAGTCGGCCATCTCCGGGCCGAAGGCCGAAGGCAACGTCTGGAACTCGCGGTCGCTGGAATGGACCCATGCGCCCAACCCGCCGGGCCCGGGCAACTTCCCGCAGCCGGTGGCCGTGGGGCCGGACTGGGACCCCTATGACTACCAGACGCCGCGGCCGGACGTGCGGGTGATCGGCGACGGTCATGGCGGCCACGGTGCTCAGGGCGATGACAAGGCGTCGGCGGCCGCGCCGGCCACCGCCGCCACGGCCCTGGGGGCGGCCGGGGCCGCCGCCATGGCCGGCGCGTCAGATGGCGAAGCCGTCGCGGCGAAAGGGTCGGTAAAACGCACCGCCACCAGAAGCGGCACGAAACAGACCACACCGAAAAAGG
>DRPD01000343.1 GCA_011374735.1 Thermopetrobacter sp. | reverse complement strand
GACGGCGGGGCGTCTTCCGAGGCGCATTTCATGCCATGATGGCCGCGGCGGCGTTCCACGCCTTGAGAAAGGCGGGGCGTCCGGTATGCCCGCTCGCTTGCCAGTGGGGGTCAATTCTGGCATAACGCCTGAAGAATAAGACAGCAAGGCTGTCCTATTTCGCGGCGAACGGCCGGCGACGGCGAACGCGACAGGCGGCGGTTCCCCACGCAGGTGGGCGTCATGCGCCCATGATCGTTCCAGTGCGATCGGTGACATCGTGGGTACGCGCTGACCGGCCGGCGTCATCCGTTGGCCGGCATCACCGGGCGCCGCTTTCAATGGACAGGACAAGACATGGCGGAAGAGATCATGGCGGATCGACCCACGCGACACCAATCACGGCATGCCCACGCGCGGCTGCAAGGCGGACTGTATGACCCGGCGCTCGAACACGATGCCTGCGGCATCGGCCTGATCTGCAAGATCGACAACGAAAAGAGCCACGACATCATCGCGCGCGGGCTGGAAATCCTGCGCAATCTGGAGCACCGCGGCGCGGTGGGGGCCGATCCGGAGGCCGGCGACGGGTGCGGCATCCTCATTCAGCTGCCCGACGCCTTCTTCCGCCAGCAGGCGGACCAGCTGGGCTTCACGCTGCCCGAGGCGGGCCGCTATGGCGTCGCCTTCCTGTTCCTGCCGCGCGATGAGCGGACCCGCGCCACCATCGAACGGAAGTGGGAAGAGGTGCTGGCCGCGGAGGGGCTGTCGTTCATCGGCTGGCGCGACGTGCCGGTGGATTCCAGCCAGCTCGGCGTGTCGGTGAAGGATGGCGAGCCGGTGATGCGCCAGCTGTTCATCGGCGCCGGCGGCAGCGCCGGTCAGGACGTGTTCGAGCGCAAGCTGTTCGTGGCGCGCAAGCTGATGGAGCGTTTCGCCTACGACGAGCTGGGCCTTTCGGAAGCGGACTTCTACGTGCCGTCGAGTTCATCGCGCACCATCGTCTACAAGGCGCTGGTGCTGGCCGACCGGCTGGACAAGTATTTTCCCGATCTGGCCGATGAGGCGATGGCCTCGGCGCTGGCGCTGGTGCATCAGCGGTTCTCCACCAACACCTTCCCGTCGTTCCCGCTGGTGCATCCGTTCCGCATGATCTGCCACAACGGCGAGATCAACACCATGCGCGGCAACGTCAACTGGATGGCGGCGCGCCGCCAGGCCATGAAGTCGGACATCTACGGCGACGACCTGGACAAGCTGTGGCCCATCAACCGCGAGGGGCAGTCGGATTCGGCGTGCTTCGACAACGCGCTGGAGCTTTTGTATCACGGCGGCTATTCGCTGGCCCACGCGATGATGCTGATGATCCCCGAGGCTTGGGCCGGCAATCCGCTGATGGATGAGCGGCGCCGCGCCTTCTATGAATACCACGCGGCGCTGATGGAGCCGTGGGACGGCCCGGCGGCGGTGGCCTTCACCGATGGCCGACAGATCGGCGCGACGCTGGATCGCAACGGCCTCAGGCCGGCGCGCTATCTGGTGACGAAGGACGGCCATCTGGTGCTGGCGTCGGAAGCCGGGGTGCTCGACATCGCGGAGGAGAACATCGTCGAGAAGTGGCGCTTGCAGCCGGGCAAGATGCTGCTGGTCGATCTGGAGGAAGGCCGCATCATCTCCGACGAGGAACTGAAGCGCCATCTGGCCGACGCCCATCCCTATCAACAGCTGCTCGACGATGGCCAGCTGAAGCTGAAGGAGCTGCCGGACGTGGCCAGCCAGGCGCCGGGCACCAACGTGCCGCTGCTCGACCGGCAACAGGCGTTCGGCTACACCCAGGAGGACATCCGCCTGCTGATGGCGCCGATGGCGGCCGGCGGGCAGGAGGCGATCGGCTCCATGGGCACGGATACGCCGATCCCGGCGCTGTCGCGGCGGCCGCGCATGCTCTATGACTACTTCCATCAGCTGTTCGCGCAGGTGACCAATCCGCCGATCGACCCGATCCGCGAGGAATCGGTGATGAGCCTGATCTCGTTCATCGGCCCGCGGCCCAATCTGCTGGGCATCGGCGGGGCGACGGCGCTGAAGAGGCTGGAGATCAGCCAGCCGATCATCTCCAACGAGGGGCTGGAGAAGATCCGCGCCATCGGCGACGTGGCCGGCAACG
>DRPD01000342.1 GCA_011374735.1 Thermopetrobacter sp. | reverse complement strand
GGTGCTGGCCTCCGCGTGCACGGTGATGTAATCGGCCCCGGCCTTGGCGTATTCCTCAAGGTAGAGGTCGGGATTGTCGATCATCAGATGCACGTCGAACACCTTGTCCGTGTGCGGCCGCATGGCGGCGATCACCGGCGGGCCGAAGGTCAGGTTGGGCACGAAATGCCCGTCCATCACGTCCAGATGCACCCAGTCCATGCCGGCCCGTTCGATGGCCGCGATCTCCTCCTTCAGCCGCGCGAAGTCCGACGACAGCATGCTCGGCGCGATGATGATCTCGTTGCTCATGACAACCCCTCAAGGTCGATGGTGAAACGGCGGAGCCACCCCGCGCATCGGCAAGCTGGCTCCGCCCGTTTGAATCGTCGTCCGCCTCACTCGGCCGCCGAGGCCAGACCGATGACCGGGTCGAGCGAACCGTCGGCGTAGCGCTTGGCCATTTCGGTCAGCGGCAGCGGTTTGATCTTGCTGGCATGCCCGGCCGTGCCGAAGGCCTCGAAGCGGTCCTTGCACACCTGCTTCATGGCTTCCATGGCCGGCTTCATGAACTTGCGCAGGTCGAACTCCTGCTTCTGCTCCGCCGCCACCTTGCGGAACTGGCCGGTGGCCGCCAGGCGCAGGTCGGTGTCGATGTTCACCTTGCGCACGCCCATCTTGATGGAGCGCACCAGCTCATCCACCGGCACGCCGTAGGTCTCCGGCATGTCGCCGCCGAACTCGTTGATGAGCTGCAACAGCTCCTGCGGCACCGAGGACGAGCCGTGCATGACGATATGCGTGTTGGGAATTTTCGCGTGAATCTCGGCGATGCGGTCGATGGCCAGGATGTCGCCGGTCGGCGGGCGGGTGAACTTGTAGGCCCCGTGCGAGGTGCCCACCGCCACGGCCAGCGCGTCCACCTTCGTCTTGGAAACGAAATCGGCGGCCTCGTCCGGATCGGTCAGCAGCTTGTCCTTGCTCAGTTCGCCCTCGAAGCCGTGGCCGTCCTCGGCCTCGCCCTTGCCGGTTTCCAGCGAGCCCAGGCAGCCCAGCTCGCCCTCCACGGAGACGCCGATCATGTGCGCCAGCCGGGACACCTCAGAGGTGATGTTGACGTTGTATTCGTAGGACGCCGGGGTCTTGCCGTCCTCCTCCAGCGAGCCGTCCATCATCACCGAGGTGAAGCCGTTCTGCATGGCCGAGAGGTTGGTCTTGACGCTGTTGCCGTGATCCTGATGCATGACCACCGGGATGTCCGGATACATCTCGGTCAGCGCGATCACCAGATGGCGCAGCATGATGTCGTTGGCGTAGGCGCGCGCCCCGCGCGAGGCCTGCAGGATCACCGGCGAGCGCGTCTCCGCCGCCGCCTCCATGATGGCGATGCCCTGCTCCATGTTGTTGATGTTGAACGCCGGAAGACCGTAGTCGTTCTCCGCCGCGTGATCCAGCAGCTGCCGCAGTGTTACCAGTGCCATGTTTCACATTCCTCCTGAAAAAATCCCTGCCGGTATGAAAGGCCGGAGCGGCCTTTCCGGAAAGCCCGGCGGCGAAAGTCTTCCGCCCTCCGGGCAGACCCGGAAGGCGGAGCAATGGTGTTTACGCCGTGCTCTCGCGCAGCGCCGCCACGCCCGGCAGCTCCTTGCCTTCCAGCCACTCCAGGAAGGCCCCGCCGGCGGTGGACACATAGGTGAAATCGCCGGTCACGCCGGCGGCGTTGAGCGCCGCCACCGTGTCGCCGCCGCCGGCCACCGGGACCAGCTTGCCGGCCTTGGTCAGGGCCGCCGCGGCGCGCGCGATCTCCACCGTG
>DRPD01000341.1 GCA_011374735.1 Thermopetrobacter sp. | reverse complement strand
CTGCGTCCAGCCCGGCGAGATCGGCCGCTGGGTGCGCCGCCTCGATGATGGCGCCTTCGAGCTCAATCTCATCGCCCCGGCCATCAGCACCGCGCAGTGCATCAGGACCATCGAGAAGGGCCTCGCCGCCATTCCCGCCGTCACCCACGCCCGCGTCAATTTCTCGCTCAAGCAGATCCGGGTGCGCTGGCGTGAGGAGGACTTCGACCCGCAGACGGTGATGGACGAACTGGAGCGCCTGGGCTATCCGGCCCGCCCGTTCGACCCGGAAGACAGCGGCTTCGCCATGGACGACGCCACCGCCAACCGCCTGCTCAAGGCGCTGGCCGTGGCCGGTTTCGCATCGGGCAACATCATGATGTTCTCCGTCTCCGTGTGGGCCGGAGCGACGGACGCCACCCGCGACATGCTGCACTGGTTCTCCGCCCTGATCGCCGTTCCGGCGGTCATCTACGCCGGCCAGCCGTTCTTCCGTCCCGCCTTCGCGGCGCTGCAATCGGCGCGCCTGAACATGGACGTGCCGATCTCGCTGGCCGTCATCTCCGCCACCCTGCTCAGCCTCTATCAGGTGGCGACATCACAGGCCCATGCGTATTTCGAGGCCGCCGTGATGTTGCTGTTCTTCCTGCTCATCGGCCGCTATCTCGACCACCGGGTGCGCGCCAGGGCCCGCTCCGCCGTCTCGCAACTGGCCACGCTGGCCGCTGAAGGCGCGCTGGTCATCGACGAAACGGGCAAGCGTCGCTACTACGCCATGGCCGACCTGAAGCCCGGCATGGTGGTGCAGGTGGCGGCCGGCGAGCGCATCCCCGTGGACGGCGAAGTCGTGGAGGGAACATCCGACGTGGACGTGGCGCTGATCACCGGCGAGACGACGCCGCAGCCGGTGGGCGAGGGCGATATGGTCTATGCCGGGGCGATGAACCTCACCGGCCCGCTGCGCATCCGCCTCACCGCCAGCGGCGACGACACGTTTCTCGCCGAGATCACCCGCCTGATGAAGGCGGCGGAGGAGAGCAAGTCGAAGCAGATGCAGCTGGCCGACAAACTGGCCGGCTGGTACGCGCCCGTCGTGCATGTGCTGGCCGCGCTCACCCTGGCCGGCTGGCTGTATGCGACCGATTTCGACTGGCCGCAGTCGCTGTTCGTGGCCATTTCGGTGCTCATCATCACCTGCCCCTGCGCCCTGGCGCTGGCCGTGCCGGCGGTGCAGGTGGTGGCCGCCGGCCGCCTGTTCCGCCATGGCGTGATGGTCAAGGACGGCGCCGCCCTGCAACGGCTGGCCGAGGTGGACACGGTGATCTTCGACAAGACCGGCACCCTGACCATGGGCCGCCCGCGGCTGAAGGAGCACACCCCCGCCAGCACCGACGCGCTGGCCGTCGCCGCCGCCCTGGCGTCGCGCTCCGGCCACCCGCTGTCGCGCGCCCTCGCCGTCGCCTTGAGCGAACGCGGCATCACCCCGGCCGAGGTGCGCGACATCACCGAACATCCCGGCAAGGGCCTCACCGGCGCCTGGCGGGGCCGGGCGGTGAAGCTGGGATCGCTGGCCTTCTGCGGGGTGGAGGACGACGGCGCCGGGCTGCCGCGCCTGGCGCTGGCCATCGACGGCGCGCAGCCGGTGGTGTTTTCCTTCACCGACGCCTTGCGGCCCGACGCCGCCGAAACCATCGCCGCCTTGCGGGCCTGGGGGCTGCGGGTGGAAATCGCTTCCGGCGACCGCGAAGGGCCGGTTGAGGCGGTGGCGAAACAACTGGGCATCAGCGATTGGCACGCCGGCTGGACGCCGCAGCAGAAACTGGCCTACGTGGAGGGCCTCGCCAGGGCCGGGCGCAAGGTGCTGATGGTCGGCGACGGCATCAACGACGCCCCGGCGCTGGCAGCCGGTCACGCCTCCATGGCCCCGGCCAGTGCGTCCGACATCGGGCGCACGGCGGCCGATTTCGTGTTCACCAATCCGTCGCTCGGCGCCGT
>DRPD01000340.1 GCA_011374735.1 Thermopetrobacter sp. | reverse complement strand
TTGCGCGCGTTCCTCCGCCAGCCCGCGGAGAACGCGCCCGAACATGCGGGGGACAGGGGCATGAAGACATTCGGCTGCATCAGGAAGGCGGGACTGCCCGCCCTCGTCGGCATCATCGCCAGCGGGCTTCTGCTGTCCGGCTGCTCCTCCGACCGCAAGCTGGATCCCTTCGCCGGCAAGGGCAGCCCGAAATACAGCGGCCTGGGGCCGTTGCCGAAGGGCGGCGGGCGGCGGCACGTGGGCAAGCCCTACGTGGTGGCGGGGCGCACCTTCACCCCGACGGCGCGGCCGCAGGCGGTGCAGGTGGGCGTGGCCTCCTGGTATGGGCCGAAGTTTCACCGCCGCAAGACGTCGAACGGCGAGTGGTTCGACATGAACTATCTCTCCGCGGCCCATCCGACCATGCCGCTGCCATCCTATGTCAAGGTGACCAATCTGGAGAACGGCCGCACCGTGGTGGTGCGGGTGAACGACCGCGGGCCGTTCGTCGGCACCCGCATCATCGACCTGTCGCGGGCCGCCGCAAAACGGCTGGGCTATCTGAACAAGGGCAAGGCGAAAGTGCGGGTGGAATACCTGGGCGAGGCGCCGCTGGGCGATGACCGCCGCCGGCTGGCGCGGCTGAACCGTCTTTCCCATCAACCGGCTTATCGCATCGCGGCGGCGCTGAAGGGGCGGCCGGTGGCGGTGGCCGGCGTGCCGATGGACAAGGCGATGACGCCGCCGGTGGAGGTGGCGGGCATGGCCGCCGCGCCGCGCCGCGCCGTGGCGGCGCCGGGCTATTTCGTGCAGGTGGCGACCTTCGCCGATCCGGCCAACGCCGAGGCGCTGCGCCGGCGGCTGGCCGCCCATGGCCCGGTGCGAACGGAAGCGGTGGAGGTCAATGGGGCGCGTTACGTGCGGGTGCGCATGGGGCCGTTCGCCAGCCGTGACGACGCGGCGCTGGCTCAGGCCAGGGCCGCCGAGGCCGGATTGCCCGGCGCGCGCATCGTGATCACCCCGGCGGGCGGCTGAGCGGTGACCGGCGCGTTCCGCCTGATCGCCACGGGACTGGACGAAGAGACGGCGCGGCGGCTGCTGGCGCTGATCGGCGAGACGTGGCCGCAAGCGGCGGTGAGTTGCGCGGAAACAACGCCCGGGGCGTGGGAGGTGGCGGTCTATCCCGATGCCTCCAGGCGGCTCGACATGGCGGCCCTGAGGGCGGCGGGGGTGGCGCCCGATCTGTTCAGGCGGGAAGAATTGCCCAACATCGACTGGGTGGCGGAAAGCCAGCGGCGGCTGCATCCGGTGGCGGCGGGGCGCTACGTCGTGCACGGGGGCCATGATCGCGACCATTGCCCGGCCCATGCCATCCGCATCGAGATCGAGGCCGGGCAGGCGTTCGGCAGCGGCCATCACGGCACGACGCGCGGCTGCCTGCTGGCGCTCGATCATCTGGCGCGGCGCGACGGCGGCCGGTATCGCCCGCGGCGGGTGCTGGACGTGGGCAGCGGCTCCGGGGTGCTGGCCATCGCCGCCGCCTTGCGCTGGCGGGTGCCGGTGGTGGCCTCCGACATCGATCCGATGGCGGTGGCGACGGCGCGGGCCAACGCGCGGCGCAACGGGGCGCATGGCTTCATCCGCTTTTGCGCCGCGGCCGGGACGCGCCATTTCCTGATCCGGTCACGAGCACCCTACGACATCGTGCTGGCCAACATTCTGGCCGGGCCGCTGATACGTCTGGCCGGTGAGCTGGCGGGGCGGGTGGCGCCGGGCGGGCATCTGGTGCTCTCCGGCCTGCTGGGATCGCAACAATCGGCGGTGCTGGCGGCCTATGCGGGCCGTGGTTTGCGGCTCAAGCAGGTGATCGCCGACGGGGAATGGCGCACGCTGGTGCTCTAAGCGCATTTTCACGGGACAAGGGCGGCCCGATCTGGCATGCATGGGCCCCATGGGCGATGCGCTGAAACGGTGGTTGTTCCTGGCGCTGGGGGTGCTGTTCACGCTCGGCGGGATCATCGGCATGTTCCTGCCGGTGGTGCCGACGGTGCCGCAATTCCTGGTGGCGTTGTGGGCCTTCTCGAAGAGTTCGCGGCGGCTGCACGACTGGCTGCTCCATCATCCGAAGCTGGGCATTCGGTTGCGCGAATGGCAGGAGCATCAGGCCATCGCGCCGCGCGCCAAGATCGTGGCCGTCGCGGCCATCGCCGCCTCCGCGGTGTGGGTGGTGTTCCTTTCCGCCGCGCCGTGGTGGGCCATGGCGCTGTCGCTGGCCTTCATGGGCTATGGCGCGTGGTTCATCCTGAGCCGCCCGACGTTGCGCGACTGAGGGGCCGGTCTTATGGTGTCCGGCATGGACGCGCCCGTGCACGAGAGCCGCTTTCAGAGCTTCGTCGAAACCGGCCGGCCGGAGAAGGCGGCGGAACGCCTCGCGCTGTTACGCGACCGGATGGCCGCGCAAAGGATCGACGCCTATGTGGTGGCGCGCAGCGATGCGTGGGGCAACGAATACATCCGGGCCTGTGACGAGCGCCTGGCGTGGCTGAGCGGGTTCACCGGCTCGGCCGGGCTGCTGATCGTCACCGCCGACATCGCGGCGCTGTTCGTCGATGGGCGCTATACCCTGCAGGCGGCGCGGCAGGTGGACACGAACGTCATCACCGTGGTGGCGCTGGCCGACACATCGCCGGAGGAGTGGCTGGCCGAACGGCTGAAGGATGGGCGGGCGGTGAGCGCCGACGCCTTCACCGAAGCCGGGCGGCGGCGTTTCGCCAAGCGCGGCGTGACGCTTCACTTCGGGCCCGATCTGGTGGCGGAGATCTGGCAGGACCGCCCGGTGCCGCCCAACCGGCCGCTGTTCGCGCAACCGGAAGAACTCACCGGCAAGAGCGCCACCGCCAAACTGGCCGACATCCGCCGGGCGCTGGCCGAACGGCAGGCCGACGCGGCGTTCATCACCAGCACCGATTCGGTCAGCTGGCTGTTCAACATCCGTGGCCGCGACATTCCGCACACGCCGGTGGCGCTGGCCATGGCGCTGGTGCCGATGGACGGCAAGGCGACGCTGTTCGTGCCCGATGTGGCGATGGCGGCGGACGTGCGTGAGTCGCTCGCCGATGTGGCCACCTTCGAGGCCATGGAGGAGATCGAGGCGCACCTGAAACAGCTCAAGGGCCAGAGGGTGCTGTGCGATCCGGCGCGCAGCGCGGCGCGGTATTTCGACGTGTTGCGCGAGGCGGGCGCGACGGTGATCGAGGCGGACGATCCTTGCCTGTTGCCGAAGGCGGTGAAGACGGCGGCCGAACAGGACGGCATGCGCGCCGCGCATGTCCGCGACGGGGTGGCGCT
>DRPD01000339.1 GCA_011374735.1 Thermopetrobacter sp. | reverse complement strand
CGGTGGCGCGGGCGGCGCGGCGGCGGCGGGCGGCGTTTCGCCGCGGCCGATGGCCACCACATGGGCCACGCCGTGTTCGCGCAGGATCTTCTGCACGCCCTTGATGGTATAGCCCTCGCCATACAGCAGCTTGCGGATGCCGCGCAGCAGATCGATATCGGCCGGGCGGTAATAGCGGCGGCCGCCGGCGCGCTTCATGGGCCGGATCTGCGAGAAGCGGGTTTCCCAGAAGCGCAGCACATGCTGCGGCACGTCCAGCTCGTCGGCCACTTCGGAGATGGTGCGGAAGGCGTCGGGTGATTTTTCCATGGGCTGCCCCGTTGCTGGCTTGAGCGTTCAACCGGGATGGAACGCGACCCACACACCAACAGAAAGGCGACCGCCCTCACTCCCCGCCATTGATGCGCTTTTTCATCACCTGGCTGGCGCGGAAGGTCACCACGCGGCGCGGCGTGATGGGCACTTCTTCCTTCGTCTTCGGGTTGCGGCCGATGCGTTCCTTCTTCTGCCGCACCTCGAAGGTGCCGAAGGAGGACAGCTTGACGTTCTCGCCGGACACCAGGACACCGGCGATTTCCTCCAGCACCTGGCGCAGCAGGCGCGCCGCATCGGTGCGCGACAATCCCACCTCGCGGTAGATCGCCTCGCTGATATCGGCGCGTGTCACCGACTTGTCCGGCATATCCCACAAAACCCCTCTCGCAGATGTTTCCAAGCTAAATGACCATGCCGTGAAGGTCAAGCCAACATATCTCAAGATGCTAACATTATCAGCCACTTAAAGACGCCACCGATCACAGCCGCACGAGGGAAGCGCCCCAGGTGAAGCCGCCGCCCATGGCTTCGAGCAGCAGCAGGTCGCCGGGCGCCGCGCGGCCTTCGCGCACCGCCTGATCGAGCGCCAGCGGGATGGAGGCGGCCGACGTGTTGCCATGATCGGCGATGGTGACGAACACCTTGTCCATCGGCAGGCCCAGTTTCTTCGCCGTCGCCTCCAGAATGCGGATGTTGGCCTGATGCGGCACCATGAGATCCACCTCTTCCGGGCTTACTCCGGCTTCTCTCAGCACCTCTTCGAGCACCTCGGCCAGATCGATGACGGCATGGCGGAACACCTCGCGGCCGTTCATCACCACCTTGCCGATGGTGCCGGTGGTGGCCGGGCCGCCGGTCATGGTCAGCAGGTCGCGATAGCGGCCGTCGGCATGCAGGCGGGTGTGCAGGATGCCGCGATCGGCATTGGCACCCCGCCCTTCTTGCGCCTCCAGCACCACCGCGCCGGCTCCGTCGCCGAACAGCACGCAGGTATTGCGGTCCGTCCAGTCGAGCAGCCGGGAGATCACCTCGGCGCCGATCAGCAGTACCTTGCCCGCCTGGCCTGAGCGGATGAAGGCATCGGCGGTGGCGAGCCCATAGACGAAGCCGGAGCACACCGCCTGCAGGTCGAAGGCCACGCTGCCGGGGCGCATGCCGAGGCGTTCCTGAACGATGACGGCGGTGGCCGGAAAGCTGTAATCGGGCGAAGTGGTGGCCACCAGCACCATGTCGATGTCCGCCGCCGCACGCCCGGCCGCCTCCAGCGCGGAACGGGCCGCGCGCACCGCCAGGTCGGAGGTGGTTTCACCATCGGCCGCGATGTGGCGGCGGCGGATGCCGGTGCGGGTGCGGATCCACTCGTCGGAGGTGTCCACCATGCGGGCCAGGTCGTCGTTGGTCAGCACCTTTTCGGGCAGATAGGAGCCGGTGCCGGTGATCACGGTGCGCAGCATGAATTCCGTTTCCGTTTCCTGAGGCAGGCGGGATGGAAGGCCCGCACCGTGGCCGGTGGTCAGGCCGACGCCCGTTGGTGAGTCCGCTTGGCGGCGGTCAGGTCGTGCGCGATCTTTTCAACAAGATTCGATTGCGCCATGTCAACCGCAATTCCGATGGCGTTGGCGAAACCGGCCGCGTCGGTGCCGCCGTGGCTCTTGATGACGACGCCGTTCAGGCCAAGGAACACCGCGCCGTTGCTGCGCGCCGGATCGAGCTTCTTCTTCAGGGCCATGAAGGCCGGCCGGGCCAGCAGCGCGCCCAGCTTGTGGACGATGCTCTTGTCGATCTCCCCCTTCAAGGTGGAGACGATCTGCCGCGCCGTGCCCTCGGCGGTCTTCAGGGCGATGTTGCCGGTGAAGCCCTCGGTGACGAACACGTCCACCACCCCTTCGCCGATGTGGTCGCCCTCCACGAAGCCGTGATAGGCGATGGGCAGATCGGCGGCCTTCAGGATGGCGCCGGCGGCGCGCACCTCTTCCACCCCCTTGATCTCCTCCACCCCGACGTTGAGCAGGCCCACGGACGGGCGGCCGATGCCGAACAGGGAGCGGGCCATGGCCTCGCCCATGATGGCGTAATCGACCAGCTGTTCGGCGTCGGCGCCGATGGTGGCGCCGACATCGAGCACGATGGAGCGGCCGCGCCGGGTCGGCCAGATGGCGGCCAGCGCCGGGCGCTTGATGCCCGGCATGGTCTTGAGCACGAACATGCTCATGGCCATCAGCGCCCCGGTGTTGCCGGCCGACACCATGACCTG
>DRPD01000338.1 GCA_011374735.1 Thermopetrobacter sp. | reverse complement strand
GAGGCGGCGATCTGATCGTGCATGCGGCCGCCTTGTGCGTGGTGGCCTTCCAGCGGCCAGAGCAGGGAATGGGGTGCGTGATTGGGGCCGCAGAAGACCATTAGCGCGCCGCGTTCGGCCAGCCGGGTGACGAGGTTGGCGGAGAAGGTGACGCCGTGGCTGTGGACGATGACGGTGGCGATGTCGTCCAGCGCCACGCGGCCCAGTTCCCCGCCTTCCTTCTTCACCGTCATGAAGCCGCGCTGCACGGACAGGTGCACGCCGTCGGTGGCAATGTCCACGTAGCGCTCCATGGCCCGTCAGCGCCGTTCGTCCCGCGGCCCGGGGTCGAACACGTGGCCCGTTTCGTCCACCTTGATGAGGCGGAACTTGTATTTCTTCATGCTGCCTGCAGTCATGTAGGTGAACTTGAAAGGATCCATCTTGTCTCTGTTCCTGGCATCGACATTGCCCTCATTATGAGGTGCAAGCGTCAAAGTGTTGCCGCTGGAGGTAAACTTCACCACGCGGCCATGAACCGTCTCGCCGTCCTTTTCCCAGGCGGCCATGTCGTTCTGAAAGATGCGCATGAGCTTCCGCGCGGTGGGGTATTGGCGCTTGATGGCGGACTCATGGCCCGGCTGGTGGGCGTCGAACATGGAGATAACCTCCGCCGCCCATTTGCCGTTCGGCAGCTCCCAGACGTCGTAGCGGTAGTTGGAGCCGCCCTTGTAGCCCTTGTAGGGACGGCCCGTCCTGCGGTCGCGGATGGGGATGACGTTGAGCGGCCGGGTGATGCGCACCCGGCGGATGCCTCGCCACGGATAGGGCTTGCCGCCGATTTTGTCCAGCGTGGTGAATTCCACCAGCGCTTTCTCGAATTCCTTGCCGGAGAGGTCGCGGGTGTGCGTCCACAGGTCGTCGCGCAGCTGAAGATCGCGGATCAGGTGGATGTCCTTCGGCTTGAGGCTGGTGAGCGGCACCCGATAGACGACGATGGGGTCGCCGCGCTCGGAGCGTTCGCCGGTGAGGCCATAGGCGGTTTCCTCGTGCAGTTGCGCCGCCGTTTTGTCGCGGCCTTTCTTGCGCAAGGCGAAATCGATGGTCTTGTGGCGCGGTCGGTGGCTGACGGTCAGGCGCGCCACGATGCGCTTCACCTCCTCGCGGAAGCCGTCCCACGGCTGCGGCGGGATGGACTGGAAGACGTAATCCTCCAGTTGCTGCGCCTCCATCTGTCCGGAGGCGCGGGAGATGCGGTTGAGCAACTTTCTGTCGGTCAGGCCGATAACGGCGGCGTCCACGGCGTGGTGGCGGTGGTCGTCGCGGCTCTTGCGTTGTTCTTCTTCCGGCAGGTTGTCGCCGCGCAACAGGCCGTTCAGCCCCCAGCGGCGGCGCAGCAGGGCGGTGAGCCGCCCCGGCGTGACCCACACCGGCGCTTCGGCCAATCTGACCGGATACAGGGCGGCCAGGTAGAGCCGCGCCATGCGGGCCAGATATTGGGTTTCCACTAGCTGGCGGTCGAGAAAGCGGTCGTCTTC
>DRPD01000337.1 GCA_011374735.1 Thermopetrobacter sp. | reverse complement strand
CGCAGGGTGTCCTTCTTCTCCCGCGATTGCGTCTCGGGAATCACGATGATGGTCTTCAGTCCCAGCGCGTTGGCGACGATGGCCAGCCCGATGCCGGTGTTGCCGGCGGTGCCTTCCACCACCGCGCCGCCTTTTTCCACCAGGCCGCGTTGCAGGGCGTCGCGGATGATGAACAGGGCCGGGCGGTCCTTCACCGAAAAGCCGGGGTTGAGAAACTCGCACTTGCCCCAGATCTCGCAGCCGGTCATCTCGCTGGCCCGCTTGAGGCGGATCAGGGGGGTGTCGCCGATCAGGTCGACAACGCTCGCGGGGTTGGTCATGGCTTGTTCCTTCGCGCATCGGTGCGTTATGAATGGCAGCAATCAAGGCGCCCGGCAAGGGCCGGGGCCGACGGAACGCAAGGGAGCGGCCATGCTTGACGACGACTTCGCGCGCCAGCGGCGCAACATGATCGATTCCCAGGTGCGCCCCGGCGGGGTGATGGACTTGCGGGTGATCGCGGCGATGGCCAGCGTGCCGCGCGAGAAATTCGTATTGGCCGAGCAGCGGGCGCACGCCTACGTGGACACCGATCTGCCGCTGGGGGCGGACACGCGCGGCGATGACCGCTGGCTGCTGGCGCCGCTGACCATCGCGCGGATGCTGCAACTGGCGGAAATCGGGCCGGAGGAGTGCGTGCTCGATGTCGGCACGGCCAGCGGCTACACGGCGGCGGCGCTCTCCGGGCTGGCGCAGACGGTCATCGGCATCGATCATGACGCGGTGCTGGCCGCGCAGGCGGCGGAGCGTCTGGAGAAGCTGGGTTACGACAACGTGGCGGTGCTGGCGGCCGATCACGCCGCGGGGCATGTGAAGGAAGCGCCCTATGACGCCATCATCATCAACGGCCGCATCCGCCAACGGCCGCAGGCGTTGCTCGCCCAACTGGCCGACGGCGGGCGGCTGGTGGCGGTGTGGGGGGCGCACGACACCGGGCTGATCCGCGTCTGGACGCGGCGCGGCGACGCCTTCTCCGCGGTCGATGAATATTCGGCCAGCGCGCCACAGCTGCCCGGTTTCACGCCGGCGCCGGCGTTTTCGTTCTGAGCGCCCGTGTGGCGCCGCGACAGACGCCGGGTGCTGGGTGGCGCGGTTGCCTTGCTGGCCGGCGTGGCGTGGGCGCGCGCCGCGCCGCTGCGCGTCGCGCCGCTGCAATTCCGGCTGGCCGGCGGCGGCGTGGCGCGGGTGCTGGCGGAAGTGGCCGACACGCCGCGGGCCCGGCGGCTGGGGCTCATGTTCCGCCGATCCCTGCCGCGCGGGCGCGGCCTGCTGTTGTGGTGGCCGGCCCCGCACATGGCGGTCATCTGGATGCAGAACATGCGCTTCGCGCTCGATCTGGTGTTCATCGACGCCGCCGGGCGGGTGGCGCGCATCTTCCACCACGTGCCGCCCGTCGCCGGGCCGCTGTATTCGGCCGGGCGGCCGGTCAGGGCGGTGCTGGAGCTGGCGGCGGGAGAGGCGCGGCGCCTCGGCCTGCACGAAGGGGCGCGGGTGAACCTCGAGACGCTCAGCTCCGGCCGCCGTCGATGAGGCGCAAGGGGCGGCCGATCATGTCCGGCGGCGGGGGTGTCGGCGCGGCGTCGCCCAGCGCGTCGTCGCGAATGGCCCGCAGGGCGATCATCTCCGCGCCCACGGCGCGGCCGAAATAGCGGCTGCGCTCGTCCTTGAACGGCAACAGGCAGGCCAGCACCAGCGTCTCGCCGCCGCTCCCGCCGGCCACCGGCAGGGCCAGCAGCTCCGTGTGCAGGCTCCAGTTCTCCGCGTTGTGCAGTTTCAGGCGGGCCGCGAAGGGCCGCCCATCGCGCGCCACATGGGCGAAGCGGCGTTGCAGGGTCGAGCGTTCGAAGGCCGGCCAGCCGGAAAACGCCGCCCGGCCGGAGCGGTCGTCGCCCAGCAGGGCGTCGAGGCCGGAGCCGGTGAGCCGCCACTGGAAGGCGTCCTCATCGGGTTGCCGTTGCAGCAGCCCGAGCCAGGGCAGCAATTCCTTGACCTTTCTCAGGTCGAGTTCGGCCCGCGCCGGCAGGCCTTGCGCGGGCTTCAGGGCCCGCCAGTAATGATACAGCGCGAGGTTGTGCGGGTGGCGCAACTCACGCGGCCAAGTCATCCGGGTGTGGAGCGTATGTATTTCCGCCATCGGACCGGCTATCCTGTCTGCAACGGTTGCTGTCGGGCGGTTTCCGTCTCAATGCTGGAAACCACGTTCGCATGGCCGGGGTTGATGCAGACTCCGTGCCAGCCAGGGAAGGAGACCTTGATGCACGATGACGCGGCGGGCGACGGCCGGGCGCCCCCCGGCGATGACGCGGCGCCGCAACCGGCGATCAACCTGCCGGGGGTGGTGGTGGCGCTGATCGCGCTGTTCGTGGCGCTGCATGTGGTGCGCGGGCTGCTCGATGCGGCGCTGGCCGACGATGTGCTGGCCGTGCTGGCCTTCATCCCGTTGCGCTATCAATCCTGGGCCGCCTTCCTGCATGGCGATCCGGGCGGTTGGTGGGCGGCGCTGGCCGGGCCGTTCACCCACCTGTTCCTGCATGGCGGCTGGCTGCACCTGACCGTCAACTCGGTGTGGATGGCGGCCTTCGGCGGGCCGCTGGCGCGGCGCATCGGGGCGGTGCGGTTCGTGGCCCTGGCGCTGCTGTCGGCGGCGGCCGGGGCCTTCGCCTTCGCACTGGCCAAATGGGGCGCGCCGGCGGTGCTCATCGGCGCGTCGGGGGCGGTGTCGGGGATGATGGGGGCGATGGTGCGGCTGATCTACGCCGGCCGGGGCGATCTGGCGACGGGCATCCGGCGCGATTTTTCCACGGTGCGGCCGCTGGGCGTGGCCGCAAGCCTGCGCTTGCCCGGCCCGCGCCGCTTCATCCTGTTGTGGATGGCGCTCAACCTGGTGCTCGGGGTGCTCAACGTGGGCGCCGGAGGTGGTATTGGCCGCATCGCCTGGGAGGCGCACATCGGCGGCTTCGTGGCCGGTTTCCTGCTGCTGCGGCTGTT
>DRPD01000336.1 GCA_011374735.1 Thermopetrobacter sp. | reverse complement strand
GCCTCCTCCATCGATGATATCGTCACCGCCCATGCCATACAGCGTGTCGGCACCGCCGCCGCCGAGGATTTCATCGTCCTGCGAGCTCCCGGTGATGAGTTCCAAGCTGGAATCGCCGTGGATGATCACCTTCTCGTTTTGCCCGCCCCAGTTCATGAACGACCAGCCGGAAAGGTCCACGATCGTTTGCGTGTCCATGTAGATTTCGATGGTTTCGGTGTTGCTGGCGCCGTTGACGCCCGTGACCTGCAAGGTGGCGGACAGATTGCCGTTCTGAAACTGGTTGCCATACAGGCGGAGCGTGGCGTCTTGCGTGCCACTGGAGGAAAAGGTGATTTTCTCAATGGAGTAGAACGACGGCCCGCGAAGGTCGAAAATGTTGTCCGTCGCGGTGGCGTTGAGCACGAGCAGCAGGGTGTCATCAGCGTTCCCGCCATTGATGACCTGTCCGGTAGACCCGTCCCGGCCGTCAACGTAACGGAAGGTGTCATTGCCGTCGGAAGTGGAGATATTGAAATCACCGGAAGGTGCGGTGATGGTTTCGGCGCTGGAATCGCCGAAGACATAGATGGTGTCCGTCCAGCCCTGAAACGTCCAGCCGGAGAGATCCAGGCTCGTCTCCGTGTCCATGTAGATCTTGATTACGTCGCCATATCCCGGCGCACCGGAACCGTCGATGAGAAGATTGGCGGAAAGGCCGCTGCCGATCTGGGCGGCGGAGAGTATGATCGTCATGGGGATGTAATAGGAATCGAGCTCGATTTCCTCGATGGAGTAGAAATTCGTGATGCGCATGTCGAAGGTGCGCAAATCGGTGCTGTTGGCGCTGCTGTCCAACTGGAACTGCACGATGTCATAACCGCCGACGGTGCCGATGACATCGTCGGGCGTGCCGGTATCGTCGTAACCGTTCAGAAAAGTGGCGATGATCGGCATGGGGTCACCTCTCCCGTTGTCGTGTCTTCAACATCCGGCGGAAACCTGGCGCCGCCGGGTCGCATGGCCTTCGCCATGCAACACGAACCGGGAGTGTCAGGCGAGAGAACGAGGCATGGGGGGGTGAAGCCCACGCTTGGCGGGTGTGCTCCCTTTCACCCGGATACCGGGATGACCGATACGACAAGCGAGATCGGCCCGAAGGGTGGTCATGCGCGCCATTCATCTCGCTTGCTAGCCGGGTGCGGCGCATACGAAATGTCGACCTGAATGGAAGCGTAGAAGGAAAAGTTGCCAGCCCTGAATCACGATTTCGTGATCACGGGAGGGCGGATGGCATGAAAGGGGAGAGGCGGCGCGGTCTCTCCCCCTCGTCGTTCGCGGCCGCCGGGGCTTCAGAAGATGAAGTCCGAGGCGTCGATCAGGGCGCTGGAAACGCCGGTGACGATGATGGTGTCGGCGCCATAGCTGATGTGGGTATCGCCGCCGACATCGGTGATGGTCAGATCGGCGAAGGTGATGCCGAGCGCCGAGAGGTCGAAGACATCCTGCCCATTGGCGAAGCCATGCACCGTGTCGGTGCCCCAGCCGGCAGCGAAGACCATCACGTCTGAACCGGTGCCGCCATACAGCGCGTCGTCTCCGGTGCCGCCGGTGAGAGTGTCATCGCCGGCCCCGCCGTAGAGCGTGTCGGCGCCGGTGCCGCCGTGGAGCGTGTCGTTGTGGGCGTGGCCGCGCAGCTCGTCATCGCCGGCGCCGCCATACAGGACGTCGTCGCCGTCGTTGCCATACAGCACGTCATCGCCGGCATCGCCATACAGAGTGTCGGGGTTGTTATGGCCATAGAGGTGGTCGTTGCCATCGTTGCCGTTCATCGTATCGGCGCCGGCGTGGCCATACAGCCAGTCGCCGCCCGCATCGCCCTGGATGGTGTCGTCACCGTCGTTGCCGAAGATGGTGTCG
>DRPD01000335.1 GCA_011374735.1 Thermopetrobacter sp. | reverse complement strand
GCAGACGATCTGTTTGGCGTCGCTCATGGATGGCCCCTTTCATGAGTGAATTGGAATATGATGTCCCTTCGCATATAGGCTTCCCGGCTGGCGTTTCCAGTGACGAAATGCGAAAAAGCCGGAAACGAATCAGGCTCGGCCAATGATGAGGAGAAGACGGCATGGCGCGCAAGGTGGATGTCTGCATCATCGGCGCCGGCTCCGCCGGCATGTATGCCATGGGCCAGGCGGCCCGCCGCACGAAGGATTTCGTCGTCGTCAACAGCGGCCCCTTGGGCACCACCTGTGCGCGGGTCGGCTGCATGCCGTCGAAGGTGCTCATTCAGGCCGCCGACGACATGGCCCATACCGGCCATTTCGCGAAAGAGGGCATTCACGGCGCGCAGCATCTGAAGGCGTCGATCCCGGAAGTGCTGGCCCACGTGCGCAGGATGCGCGACGGCTTCGCCTCCGGCCCGAAGGGCAAGATGCAGCAGGTGGCCAAACGCGGCCAGCTGATCGACGCCGCGGCGCGCTTCGTGGCGCCGGACGCCATCGAGGTGAACGGCGAACGCATCGAGGCCGCCGCCTTCGTCATCGCCGCCGGCTCGCGCCCCGTCGTGCCGCAACGGTGGCGGGACACCTTCGGCGAGGACAGGCTGCTGACCACCGACAGCCTGTTCGAACAGGACGACCTGCCGGCCGACATGGCGGTGCTGGGCCTGGGCGCCATCGGGCTGGAGATGGGCCAGGCGCTGAGCCGGCTGGGGGTCAACATCACCGCCGTGGACATGCTGGATACCATCGGCGGGCTGACCGACGACGGGGTGAGCTATCCGGCCATCGGCGCCTTGCGCGAGGAATTCGACATCTGGCTGGGCGCCCCGGCCGAACTGGAAGAGGCCACGGACGGCCGCATCCGGGTGAAGGCCGGCGACAACGAAGTGGTGGTGGACAAGGTGCTGGTGGCGCTGGGGCGGCGGCCCAACGTGGACACGCTGAACCTGCAGGCCGCCGGGGTGGCGCTGGATGAGCGCGGCCTGCCCGCATACGATCCGGCCACCATGCGCATTGGCGAGAGCAATCTGTTCATCGCCGGCGACGCCAATGGCGACAGGCAGATCCTGCACGAGGCGGCGGACGAGGGCCGCATCGCCGGCTTCAACGCCATCGCCGTCGCCAATGGCCAGCCGGCGCGCCGCTTCCGGCGCAAGGTGCCGCTGGGCATCGTGTTTTCCGATCCCAACATCGCCGTGGTGGGCCAGACCTTCCGGCATCTGGACGCCACGCTGGTGGAGGACGAGGGCTTCGTCATCGGCGAACGGGACTTCATGTCCCAGGGCCGCGCCATGGTGATGCAGGCGGCCGGGGGCGTGCTGCACGTCTATGCGAAAAAGGACGACGGCAGGATTCTCGGCGCCGAACTGGCCATCCCGCGCGGCGAACATATCGCCCATCATCTGGCGTGGGCCATCGAGAACGGTCTCACCGTGGCCGACATGCTGGCCCTGCCCTATTATCACCCGGTCATCGAGGAGGGCCTGCAAAACGCCCTGCACGACGCCTATGGGCAGCTGGACGACGCCGCGAAGGTGGACGGCATTCCCGATCTGCCGTTCGCCGATGAAG
>DRPD01000334.1 GCA_011374735.1 Thermopetrobacter sp. | reverse complement strand
TTCTCGGTGGCTTTCGCCGCCGTGTTCGCGGCGATCGGGCCCAACGATGCCTTCGCCATCGAAACCGCGCCGCTGTTCGGCCTGTTGCCGCCGGAGGCGCCGCGCTGGGTGTCGTGGGCGCTGGGCGACCTGACGGTGAAGCTGCTCATGGCGCTGGCGCTGCTCGCCCCCTATGGCCTGTTGCGCCACCTGCTGGCCCGCCTGTTCCCGCGCCCGCAAGCGGCCTGAAAACCGTCAGTCCCGCGCCGGCGGATTCGTCAGGCGCAGAGCGGGCAGGCCGGGCAGGCGGTTCCACGTCACCTGACGGCGCAACAGCCCCAACGTGTAGCAATGGCCGGCCTTGCGAAAGCCGGCCTTGCGATGGGCGGCGGCGGCAATGGGATTGGAGCGCGCCACCCCGGCCAGCAGCCGCCGGTAGCCGGCCTGCCGCAAGCGCGCATGCAGGAACCCGTAATAGGCCCCCAGCAGGCCGCGCCGGCGATGATCCTCATGCACCCTGACATTGTAGCTGAAGGCGATGTCATCGCGCAGCGGCACGAAGACGCCATAGGTCATTTCCACCATGCCGTGGGCCAGCCAGCCATACATGACCGGTTCATCGCCGATGCGACCGATGATCAGCCGGTCGCCGGCCTCAAGCCGGGCCAGCGCCTGACGGCGCGCCGGGGCTGCGCCTTCATCGGGCCAGACGCGGGCCGACAGTTCCAATGCGGCGGCGGCGTCGTGTGTGCTGAAGGTGACGTCATCCTCGCAGCTCACCTCTGGCCCGGGGGCGTCCAACGGCAGAACATAGATGTCCTGAAAATCGGCAAGCAGCACCTTTCTCGCCGCCACGAGCCTTGCGCGCACGGCATGGGGAAGGGCGCTTTTGATCATTGATTTCAGTGGCATGCTCACGCGAGCCCCAAGCCCGTTCATCGCCTTGGACGGAAATGAGGCTAATGGCGCCGCCGCGACGGCGTCCAATGACAAGTTATTTATCTCACGGCGATGTGAACGGCGCCATGCATGCCGGGCATTGAACGCGCATTGAAAAAGGGCGGCGCGATCGTCCACGCGCCGCCCTGTCAGGAGCTGTTGGTCAGGGGGGTCAGAAGCGGCGCCGGGCCCGCGACACCTTGGCGGCGTAGATGCGGGCCATGCGCGAGGGGCGCTTCGCGCCGATGCCCTGATTGTGCTTCCAGACGCCGCCCTTGCGGATGGCCAGGGCCAGATGCCTCATGCCCCAGTAAGCGCCGGTGGAACAGCGCTTCAGGGCGTTGCGCGAGCCGCGATAGCCCAGCATGCGGGCGGTGGCCAGCTTGATCTGCAACAGCCCCAACTCGCCGGCGCCGCCCACCGCGTTGCAGCGAAAGCCGCTTTCCACGAAGCACACGGCCAGCGCGGTGCGCACCGGCACGCCATGCCGCCGCGCGGCGGCGGCGCAGGCGGCGCGGCCGGAAGAGCGGGAGGCGTTTCGCACCTTGCCGATGCGGCCCAGGCGCGCTGTGCGGCGGAAAGAGATGCGGCGCGCGGCGCGCTTGGCCCTGGCGGCCGGCATGGCGGCGGCGGTGGCGACAGTTTCAGCGGTGAAGTTGGTGCGCGGCTTGGCGGTGGCCTGATGAAGTGGCATGGCCATCATCAAGGCGGCAAGCGCCCGGGCGCGCCAATACAAGGATGCAGACATGTGAACGTATCTCCTGGTTGTTCCAACAACATGGGAAGGGGGGCGCATGGGCACGCAGGCCCGCCAGCCGCCGCCAACAACGGCAATGTGGGTGGAGGATGCCCCCGCAATCGCTTTCAGGGGCGCACCTATGGCCATGAAATTACGGCGAAAATGGGCAGGAAATCGCGCAATGAGATGGTTTTTATCATATTATTCGAATATGATGGCTTGGAGCAGTGCGGAAAGCGACGCAAGGCGCATCGGGTATTCGCATAATATATATTATGGAAAGTTTTTCACATGCACGGGGACGCGGGAGTCCGCTTCAGAAGCGGGTCATCCTTGTTGCACCCAGCGTCCGCGTTCGTCCTGCCGCCAGTATGTCAGCGCCAGGTCGTCGCGTTCCTTGAGGGAGCGCCACAGGGCGCGCGCCTGTTCCAGCCGCGCCGCATCCCGGCCGGCGAACATCACCGCCACGCGTTTCCAGCCAGACAGTTCCTCCGCATCCGGCATGGCGCCGGCCACGCAGAACAATACCTCAGCGCCATTCACCGCCGCCGCCTCGGTGCTCAACCAGATGGGCTGGTGTTCCGCATGGCCGTCCCGCTCCGTGCCGTGAGGAATGAACGCCTCGTCACGCCAGCTCCAGATGGCGTCGGACAATGGCGGTATCCGCATCGCGTCGCCCACCCGCACCACGGCCCGCCAGCCGCGTTCCAGCGTCTTCGCCAACAGCGCCGGCAGCACTTCCTCCAGCGGCCGGGCTTGCAGTTGATAAAACAGCACGTCGGTCACATCTTCATCCATGATGGCGCATCGCCATGCGAGCGGCTGATCCGCACCTCATCAAGCCTTTTCGCGCCGCCGCACCAGCTCGTCCAGCAGGCGCACCCCGAAACCCGACCCCCAGCTGTCGTTGAGATCCGACTTTTCCGCCGCCATGGCGGTGCCGGCGATGTCCAGATGGGCCCATGGCGTGCCGTTCTCGATGAACCGTTTGAGGAACTGCGCGGGGGTGATGGAACCGCCCCAGCGTTCGCCGATGTTCTTCATGTCGGCCACTTCGTGGTCGATCTGCTTGTCATAGGCCGCCCCCAGCGGCATGCGCCACACCTTCTCGCCGGTGGCCGCGCCGGCCGCGTTCAGGTCTTCCGCCAGGGCGTCGTCATTGGCGAACAACCCGGCGTATTCCTTGCCCAGCGCCACCATGATGGCGCCGGTCAGGGTCGCCAGGTTGACCAGCCATTTCGGCTTGAACTGGCGCTGCGCGTAGGTCAGGCAGTCGGCCAGCACCAGCCGCCCCTCGGCGTCGGTGTTGAGCACCGCGATGGTCTGGCCGGACAGGGATCTCACCACATCGCCCGGCCGCTGCGCCTTGCCATCGGGCATGTTCTCCACCAGCCCGATCACCCCCACCGCGTTGACCTTCGCCCGGCGTGCGGCGAGCGCGCGCATGATGCCGGCCACCGCCGCGGCGCCGCCCATGTCGCCCTTCATCTCGTCCATGCTCTGCGACGGCTTGATGGAGATGCCGCCGGAATCGAAGGTCACCCCCTTGCCGACGAAGGCGACCGGCGCCGCGTCCTTGTCGCCACCTTGGTAACGCAACACCACCACCCGCGGGCGGTTGGCCGAGCCCTGCCCCACCGCCAGCAGGGCGCGCATGCCGATTTTCTTCAGCGCCCTCGGTTTCAACACCTCCACCTTCAGACCCATTTTCGCCAGCTTGCGCAAGCGTTTGGCGAAGGTCTTCGGGGTCAGCACGTTGGACGGCTCGTTGACCAGATCGCGGGCCATGTGGGCCGCGTCGGCCACCGCCCGAAGCGGCGTGAAACGCTTTTCGGCCGCGCCCGCCGCCGGCGCCGCGTCGACAAGCAGCGCCGCCGCCGCGAACGCCTTTGGCGCGCCCTTCTTCTTGTCGTCCGACTTGTATTTGTCGAACACGTAGTTGCGCAGATAAAGGCCCGACGCCAGACGGGCCGCGAAGTCGGCCGCCTTCAGCGGCGCGCCGTCGGGCGGCGCGGCCAGCACCACCGCCTGATCGATGCGCGCCCGCATCAGCGCCGCCGCCATGCGGCCGCCCAGTTTCTCCGCTCCCGGCGCATCGAGGTCGGCGGCCTTGCCGGCGCCGACGACGAACACGCGGTCGATCCCGTCCAGGCCGGGGATGTCCAGGCTCTGCCCGCTCTTGCCCTTGAAATCGGCCGCCGCGATGGCCCGCGACACCCGCCCGTCCAGCGCCTCGTCGAGCGCCGCCAGTTGCGCCGGCAGCGCCGATTCCTCCGCCATGAACGCCGCGATGACGCCGCTTCGCGCCCGTTGCTCATCGTGGATGAAGCTGATGTCGGTCATTCCCGGTTCCCTTTCGCCCGCGCACGGGTGTTCCCCAATCATTGCCCCGTCTGTAAAAGGCATGCGGTGAGAGTTTGTCAAACATCTTTCGCGCTTTTCGCGCTCACGCCTTAACTTTCGCCACGTTTGCGGTTAGAAACAATGGTGGGTGAATCTCCTTGACTCCAGTCCCGGCGCGGAGGAGCAACGCGACGCGGCGCAAGGGCAACGGCTGAGCGGTTCAACGGGCATGCGCGAGATGATGGCACAGATGACCGGCAGTCGCGGCCTCGCCAGGCTGATGCTGGCGCTGCTGATCGCCACCGCCGCCCCCGTCCGCGCCGCCGGGGCCGGCACGGTGAAGGTGGATGCGGCGCGCCTGATCTATGACGATCGCACGCAGACGGCGATCGCCGTGGGGGATGTCAAAATCACCGTCGACGGCCATGTCCTTTATGCCGACC
>DRPD01000333.1 GCA_011374735.1 Thermopetrobacter sp. | reverse complement strand
CCATGGCGGCGCGCTCTTCCCCGGAGAAGCGGCCCAGCACCTCCTTCAGGGTGTCGCGGGCGCAGGAGCACCGCCAGCGCACCGGCACGGGGTCGAACACCCTCACGCCCTGCTCATGATAGAGGCGATAGAGCAGGCGCTCCGGCGAGATGCCCGGATCGAGCAGCTCGTCGTCGGCGATGGTGTCGAACAGGGCGGTGGCGGTGTCCCATTGATCGCGGGTATCGCGGCGCCGCTCTTCGTCGTCATGGCCGGGCAGGTGCTGGATCATGGCGGCGCCGGCCCGCCAGTGCTCGCCGTCGGCGGTGCTGACCGGCCCGGCGGCGAGGCGCAGGCGGGTGGGGAGCTGTTCCGACCGGGCGAAATAGGCTTGCGCCGTCGCGGCCAGCGTTTCGGCGATGGCCACCACGCCCTGCCAGCGTTCGGTGCGCGGGCCCTGGTCGATGGTCAGCGCCATGGTGCCGTCGCCCAGCAGGGCCTTTTCGTCGCGCGCCCGCTCCTCCGTCAGCGCGGCCAGCCGCTCAGCGTCGAAGCGGGCCAGGCCGCGGATGGCGCCGCCGGCGGCGTAATCGGCGAGAAGCAGATGCACCGGGCCGTCGCCCTGCACCTGGACGATCAGCTTGCCGTCGAATTTCAGGGACGTGCCCAGCAGCGTGGTCAGCGCCATGACGCCGCCCAGCAGGCGGGCGGCGGGGGCGGGCAGGTCATGGTCGCCAATGGCGGGGTCAATGCTTGGCCCCAGCCGGGCGATGCGGCCACGCACATCGAGCGCGTCGATGGTGAACGGCACCACGATGTCGTCGGCCATGACGGCGCGGGCCGGGCGGGTGGGGGGCTTCTCGGCGTTGCTCATGGGGGCAAGATAGGAAGCGTGGCCGGCGTTGCCAATCCTTTTGCGCCGGCGGTGCGAAGGGTGCTATCCCTGCCGGCATGAATTGGGAACAAGCCGTGTTGTTCGCCATCATGGGCGGGGTGCTGGCGCTGCTGCTGTGGGGGCGCTGGCGTTATGACGTGGTGGCCTTCGGCGGGCTGGTGCTGGCGGTGGTCCTGGGGGTGGTGGAGCGCAAGCACGCCTTCGACGGTTTCGGCCATCCGGCGGTGATCGTCATCGCGCTGGTGCTGATCGTGTCGCGCGGGCTGATGCAGTCCGGCGCCCTGGAGGGGCTGACGCGCAAGCTGGCGGCGGCCGACCTGACCCTGGGCATGCACATCCTGGTGATGGGGGCGGTGGGGGCGTTTCTCTCCGCCTTCATGAACAACGTGGCGGCGCTGGCGCTGTTGATGCCGATCGACATCCAGGCGGCGAAACGGGCCAAACGCTCGCCGGCGTTGACTCTGATGCCGCTGTCGTTCGCCACCATTCTCGGCGGCATGACCACGATGATCGGCACGCCGCCCAACATCGTGGTGGCGCAATTCCGCGAAACGGCGCTGGGCGCGCCTTACGGGATGTTCGACTTCTCGCCGGTGGGGGTGGGAGTGGCAGTGGTCGGCATCGCCTTCATCGCGCTGGCCGGGTGGCGGCTGATTCCGGCGGCCAGAGGGCGCGCCGACATGCCGAAGGAGCTGGGGCAGATCGAAAGCTACGTGATGGAGGTGCTGGTGCCGGCTTCCTCGCCGGCCATCGGCCGCAAGTTCCGCGAACTGAAGAAGGTGGCGGAGGAAAGCGACGTGTGGCTGCTGGCCCTGGTGCGCCGCGGGCGGCGCGAGAAGCGCCCGGCCGGGGCGGACATCCGCAAGGGCGACATCCTGGTCATCGAAGGCGGGCCGGAGGGGCTGGAGCAGTTCGCCACGGCGCTGAAGCTCGATCTGTCGAAGTCGCGCAAGCACAGCGCGCTGATGGCCGATTCGCTGGCCATGACGGAGGTGGTGATCCCCAAGGACTCGCGCATCGTCGGGCGCTCGTCGCTGGATCTGCGGCTGCTGGCCCGGCGCGGCGTGGTGGTGGTGGGCATCGCGCGGCAGGGGCGGCGCATCACCGGGCGTATCCGGCAGGAGAAGATCCGGCCGGGCGACCTGCTGTTGCTGATGGGGCCGGAGAACGGCCTTGAGGAAACGGTGCAGTGGCTGGGCGCCCTGCCGGTGGAGCGCCGAACACCGACGGTGGTGCAGCGCCAGAAGGCGTGGCTGGCCATCGGCCTGTTCGGGCTGGCCATTTCGCTGGCGGCGGTGGATCTGGTCTATCTGCCGGTGG